>JAYUOX010000169.1:0-40468 GCA_043760595.1 Cytophagales bacterium | reverse complement strand
CTACGGCAAAACCATCGCTTGAAGTGATGGAAGCAATGGAACATACGCCACCTGTTCCCGTTGAGGTGGGTTCTACGGATTGTCCACAACTAATTGCGATAAGGGCTAATAAGCTGAGGATGAGGGATTTGAATTGGATATTTTTCATTGTTTTGAGGGGTTTATTGTTAAACCCTCACCCCCCAGCCCCTCTCCCGTGGAGAGGGGAGCTACTTGGACGAAAATTCCCCTCTCCACGGGAGAGGGGTCGGGGGTGAGGGTACTTTACTTTTCAGCCTGTTTATTTTTAAATTCAATCCTATTTTCATTTTTCAAAAGCATAGCTTTAATTTCTGCCATTTCATCTTTTAATTTTAAAAATGCCTTATTTGATTCTCTGAGGTCATTTATTTCATTTTTCAAAGAAGCATTCTCACTTGATAGTTGTTGTGTCCGCTTCTCTAAGGCTTGAATTGCAATAAGATTTACCCCTTCAAAATCCGCCTGATTGATGAGCGTATCACAGCCGATTGTTCCAAGGGCATCTTTACCGAAAGCATGATAAAAATCCTGAGCCATTGGTCCGTAGTGTCTGAATGTTTTGGCATCTTGCGTTTTATAATTCCAAGAAGAAAGTTTGAGTTTGGCAATTTTTTGAAGGAAATCTTCGCCATTGACGGGGATGAGATTGTGCTTTTTTGTGGAATCAGAAATGGTTGTCCAAGAATTTCCGCCTGAGACGACTCTTACGCCAATATTGGCAGTATTGCCACTTGTTCGGAAAAAGTAACCGCCTTTAAATCTTGCATCAAAACGATTAGCTAATCCTGTTGAAAGCCCTTGATTATCTGGGTCAGAGTCTCCAATAATAACTGCCCCGGAACCTGTGGCAGTTACCAAATTACCTAATGCTACACTGTAATCACCATTTGCAATAACACTTCTACCTATTGCAACAGAGTAATTAGCATTAGCCTCTGAAAAACTTCCCATTGCCAATCCATAGTTTAATTGTGCTTTGTTGAATGCTCCAATGGTAACTGAGGCAAAGCCCAGAGCCTCAGAGCTTTGTCCAATTGAAACTGCATGAAATTTACTGGCTGTACAATTACGACCAATTGCCACGGAATAATTATCAATCGCCTGACTATTATACCCCAAGGCAATAGAATGAGGGGCACTTGCAGAAGCCAATTCTCCCGCTTGTAAATTACCCGAAACCTCCAACTTTCCATTTTGAGTGAGTCGCATCGCCAACTGTTCATTTACCCCTACCAAGCCATCAGCCGCACCTATTCCCATTTTATTCCAAAACATTGAACCGTTTATCGGTTCAACTGAATTGACAAAAGCATAACCATTTGCCATATACTTTTGAACATTAGCATTATCTCGGTAAGAATTAAAACCGATGGTTGGAAAGTTTTTTTGTAAGGAAATCCCTGTTCCATTTGAGCCAAAAATGGCATTTGTGATAATTGATGCATCAGAATCTACGATAAATTTGGCTTTTGTTGGGTTTAGATTTCCTATGCCCACATTGCCATCTTCAACAATTAAGGCTTTTCCGCCAACTCCTGGGGCAGTAAGAAAGGCGGCAGTTGCACCTGATGAAGCCTCGGCTTTTAAAGCTTTTCCTGTACTACCAATAGTGCCAAAATATCCTCCCACAGCATTTGTACCAAAGGCTTCGCCAAATACCCCGAAGCCTCCGTTGGTGGTTCGTCCATAGACTCCGTAGCCTCCTGTTCCTACGTTTTCTCCACGAAAGGCAACATCTCCGTTTACGGTTGAAGTTACTTGAAGTTTGGCGGCTGGACTGGTAGTCCCAATTCCCACATTTCCAGAATTATTATAATAAGCATTTGGAGCTGAAACCGTCCAAGGACTCCCACTCGCTCCTGAAACATCAATCCAAATCGAACCATTGAAATAACTAAATTGATTGAGCGTTGCATCATAAACCATTAAACCCGTTGGAACGGGATTAATGGCAGCTTTTTGGAAAGCCGTCAAACGAGGAATTAAAATCCCTTTTGTGCCACTACTGACATCCAACATGGCAGTTGGATTTGGCGGTGAGTTGGAATCATTGATGGCGATTTGGGCGTTATTTTTTGAAATAAAGCCTAAAAATGCGAGGAGAATTAATAATGATTTTTTCATGATTTTTGAGAGATTTACTTAATTATTGATGAAATATTCAAATTTTTCAAACTTGCTTCAATACCTTCAAGTCGTTTATTGAAATCCTCTTTTTGTTTAACATTTTCCTTTTTCAAAACCTCAACTTCCTTCGCCAATGCTTGAATGGCTGAAATACCCAACATCGAAAGGGCTTCATAATCCACACTTCTGAAATCATTTACTTCACGCCCAAAAACAAAGATTTTATCGGTTGGATAATTCCAATCTTTTACGGTAAAACTCTTACCCGAAACCTCCACAACCTCCGACTGGATTTTGCCTTTTTCAGGATGAACTAACTCTATTTTATCTCCAATTTTTATATCATAATCTTTTAATAATGAGATACTTAACTTTTTATTTAAAGCATCATACACCACACTTTCTGCCAAAGCATAAATATCTGGAATGACTTGTGTTTGCTTTTTAATTACTTCTGGATAAACCGATTCTACTTGTTGAGCAATGACTTTTTTGAAAGTCTGATTACCCCAAGTTGCCACATCTTTCATGCGGTAATTGGTGATTTCGATTTTTTTGAGACGCTCTAAATCTTCGGAGTTGTTGGAAAGGGCGAAGTCTTTTTTGATACGGTTGTCGGAAGATGTTACACTAAGGGCAGCGCCGACAAATGTCCCTGCAACAATTCCATCGGTTGAATAAATGGATATGAATCTACCAATGGTGGGCTCAATGCTTATTCCAGCAGCGTCTCGAAAGAAAAAATTACCTTGTGATAAATACTTTAAATTATTGCCATTTACGTGTAAAGGTGCCACGGGTGCATCCGTTCCTATTCCTACGTAACCACTTGTTTTTAAAACAATTTGGCTTGTACCATTAGCTGTAAAGAAACCTAAATCATGGGTAGATCTTGTACCAATGGAAGCTCTTACGCTACTGATATAAGTACCGATTGACATTACTCCGTCGGTATGAAATAATCCATAATTATTTGTTGAGGCTCGCACGGTTAATTTTCCAATTGGAACTGTTGGAAGATCGTAATCACCCACTAACAAATTGTTTTGAATAACTGCATCACCAGCTCCGTATAGTGCATAATTGTGTGTTCCAGAACCTGCATAACCGTATAAGCCGTAGTTTCTGCCTAAACCCGTGGCAACTCCGTTAACTCCATAACATATTGAACCTGTATTGTTTCCTGAGTTGTTTCCATAAAATGCCCCACCAGTTGTTGTAGTAGGCAAATTTGAATTAGTTTCCGCATATCCATTTACAGAAGTAGCGTAGGACGAACCCGAATTTACAACCTTATTGTAAGATGCAGTAGGTTCACCAAAACCTGATTGATTGACTTCATTATAATTCCCATAAACATTTTGGACAAATGACCCATTTTGATAAGACATTACTCCAATGTTGGTCGCTATTCCCCCGCCTGTTGTCCCTAAAATTCCAATATTTCTTTTACCTGAACTGGCATTAGCCCCAAAACCTGCAATACCAACCGCATCATAATTGTCCCCAGCGATGGCGTGCAAGCCTGTAACGCCGATACCTAATCTCATAGGAGAGACAAGTGAACCAAATCCAGATTGTGTTTTGCCCGTTTGAAAGACTTCGAGCCGTGGAGTTGGATTGGTTACATTTATACCCACATTACCCAGATTATTAAAATAAATGTCATTACCTGTAACTGCCCAAGGTCCCGCACTTCCACTCGCACCTGAGACATTAACCCAAACTGTGCCATTGAAATAACTGAATTGGTTGAGGGTTGCATCATACACCATTAATCCAATCGGTACGGGACTGATGACGGCTTTTTGGGCGGCGGTCAATCGGGGAATCAATACTCCTTTTGTGCCACTACTGACATCCAACATGGCTTTGTCGTTGGGTGGTGTGTTAGTGTTGTTTATACCAACTTGGGCGTTTAGTTGTGTGATTAATCCCAAAATTGTGAGGAGAATTAATAATAATTTTTTCATGATTTTTTGTTTTTTGATGAGGTAAAAGAAGATTTGAATTACCCCACCCAACCCTCCCCTCGAAAGGAGGGCTTTATGCACTTAAAAGCCCTCCCTTTGAGGGTAGGGTTGGGTGGAGTAGAGGAGCAGTTCTTGAATCTTCAACTAACAATTCCCTCCAAACTTCCATGCTTACGCCTTGAAATTGAGGCAGTTAGGTCGTTAGTAAGATGCAATACACACTGGATTTTGTTGTAACCTTTGATATAAGCAGGATTGACCAAAAATGCTCTATGGCATCTGATAAATTGATTTTCTTCTAATTGTTTTTGGAAATGACCGATACTTCGGGCAAACATTTTCTTCTTGCCGTTCTCGAGATGAAACAGCGTATAATTATTATGACCTTCCATCATCACAATCTTATCAGTTTGGATATAGAGTTTCTGTTTGTGATTAACCGTGATAAAGGATATTTGAGGCAATTTTGAGAGATTTTCCATTGTGTTTATTATGAGTTTTGGGTAAATGAACGTTGAAAAGAAGCATTTTTTACTCTACAAAACTAAATACACAGAACACCTCAAAAAATAACCTTTTGTACACAACAGAATGCTTGGAAACCTTCATTTAGAAGCAAATTTTATGTTTTATGAAAAAATGTTACCGTTCACTCACTATCACGTAACCCTTTATACACATACATAAGAAAACCACGAAGCCCTGCTTCGTGGTTTTTGGGGAAATCTATTCTACTCACCCCACCCAACCCTCCCCTCGAAGGGAGGGCTTTTAAGTGCATAAAGCCCTCCCTTCGAGGGGAGGGTTGGGTGGGGTGAATACTTGTTAATTATTCAATAATTGCTCATTAATCGCCTTCGCTACTGCTTCTGTGCCACATTGGACGTGAAGTTTGTGATAAATATTCTTCAAATGTCGCCTCACGGTTTCAATCGAAATGGTACATTCAATGCCAATCATTCGATACGAAAAACCTTTCGTCAAAAGCTCTAAAATTTCCTTTTCACGTTCGGTCAGATGATAATTATTAGTGGGTTTTTCGACTTTTCGGAAAGTTTGTAAAACCCGCTTGGCAATGCCCGAAGACATGGGGGCTCCACCAACCAAGACTTCTTTGATGGCATTAAAGAGATGAGAAGAAGCATCTTTTTTGAGGATATAACCGTCTGCCCCGTAACTCAAACACGTAAACAGACGGTCATCGTCATCAAAGACCGTGTGCATGATGATTTTGATGTTGGGAAAAAAGTTCTTTACCTGCATAACGCCCTCGATACCATCGTGTTCGGGCATATCAATATCCATGATAATAACGTCAGGCTGATGCTGAATCACCTTATTTACAATATCGTAAGTATTTGAATAGGAACCACTTACGGTAAATTCATTAGAACTGCCGATGAGCATTTCTACCAAATCACGGAGCTTTTCATTATCTTCAAAGATAGAAATTGTCATCATAGTTTGACCTCAAAAGCGGAGTGTTTTGGTTGATTAGAGAATGTTTTACAAAGGAAGTAAAAAGAAATGTTTTAAAAAATAACCCTTTTGTGTGATAGAATACTGTAGCTCGAAGCGACCGTCGCTCGGTGGTACTTCGAGATTGGAGTCCGATTCTCGAAGTATCACTTCGAGCTACAGTATTTTCAAATCATAAACCCCAAACAAACCTCCGTACCCTTTCCAACCTCAGAATCAATTACCAAAGCCCCTTTCAATTTCTCAGCCCTACTTTTCATATTTCTAATACCATTTCTTGAAGATGGAGTTTTAAGGTCAAACCCGACTCCATTATCCGTAATTTTCATACTGAATTTCCTTTTCTCGACCATAATTTCGATAATCACCAAAGTACATTTTGAATACTTCAAAAGATTATTGACGGCTTCCTTAAAAATCAAATAAACATCCCGCCGTTGTTCCATTGTGAGTTTAATATCCGAAATTTCTTCGGGCATAACTATTTGATAATCAATACCTTTGGCATCAAAAAGTTCAGAACTATGCCTTCTAATTCGAGCGACAATATTACTCAATTCATCATTTTGCGGATTGATACTCCACACAATATCATCAATCGAATTACCCACCGAAAGGGCATCGTCCGTAATCCGTCCGAGGAGGGCATGGACAGGATTGTTAGCTTCAACTTGCTGTCGGGCAACCGTTCCGAGAATACCAATACCACTGAGTGTCGCCCCAATTTCATCGTGTAAATCAGTCGCAATACGATTTCGGACGGCTTGTAGTTGTAATAATTGGTTGATTCTGTAACGATAAAAGGCATAGGTAACCCCCGCTAAAATACTCAAAATCAATAATCTAAACCACCAAGTTCGCCAAAAAGGAGTGGCAATGATTATGGTCAAAGATTTCTCAGCATTCACTTCTCCGTTATCAGACAAAGCTCGTATTTTGAAATCATACGTATTGTCTGGCACATTTGAAAAATGAATATTTGCGGGATTTTTTAATGTAATCCACTCATTATCAAATCCTTGTAATTGATATTGTAATTTAACGCTCTGAGGTCTGGCGTAATCAATTCCGACAAAATCTATGGAAAATGAATTTTGGTTTGGTGCTAAATTAATGCTTGAACTTTCCCCAACGTAATCATTGGTCAGTAATGTTTTTTCATCAATTTTAATGTCAGTAATGTATAATTGGGGAGGTACAGCACGGTTGAGCTGTTTGGGGTCAATAACCGTGATACCGTCTGTTCCTGCAAACATCATTCGTCCATCTGGAAGGTGAAAATTTCCGTACCAATCATATTCTGAGGAAGTTGCCCCGTCTTTGGCAGAAAAGTTCTTAAAGCTATTTGATTTATGATTGAAAAAAGAAATTCCACGATTAGTAATCAACCAAAAGTCCCCATTTTTTTGAGGAATGATGGTCGTAACCGAATTGTCAGGCAGTCCTTTTTGTTCGTCCCAAATTTCATATTTTCGAGTTTGTAAATCATACTTCAAAAGCCCCTTATTTGAACAAAACCACAATTTATTTTTATCCAAAATATCAGGAACAATATTAAAGATACTCGCCTCAATCTTCTCATGGGGCTGAATTACCCATTTATTATTAATTTTTTTAAGAACAGTAAAATTGCTCCACCAATTATTTAGCACAAATAATTGCTTCGTCTTTTTATCAAAATACACAACATTAGCAATCTCAAAATTAGTTTTTTTGATTCCGTCAAGTGCTTGGATTTCAAAGGTTTGATTTTGTTTATTAAACGAATAAAGCCCTTTCATCCCTCCCAGAATAAACTCTTTGGGGTTGATTTCTGTCATGGATAAAATCTGTTCCTTTTCTTTTGTTTTTTTATCAACCAATACTTTTTGAAGCACCTCAAAATTATCATCATAGATTGAAACAGACCCATATTCACAGCCATAAAGTACATTATCGGAGCTTCGTAGAAAGGTATGAATACCCGCAACATCGTTTTTACTTGACAAGATATTTCCTTCAAAATCCAATTTAAAAGATTCTCCATTTTGCAATTTTGCAAAAATATTATTCTTTCCAATGTAAGAATAACTAACATCATTTTCACCCGATTCATACTGGCTAACATCCTCATCTTTAAGCCATTGCACAGTATTTGAATTGTTTAGATTCGTAAAATCTATCCCCCAACCTAAGATATTGACAAAGAGATTTTGGTTGTTATCAATCACCAAATCCTCCGCCCAATTGGATTTCAAGCTATTGGGGTTTGTGGGGACGTGTTTGAGTTGTTGAACGAATTTAGATTTTTTTGAATCAAAAATCATTACGCCCAAATCGTTTGAACCGATAAAAAGTTGAGAAGATTTTGGTCGAAAAGCAACCGTAGTGAGGTTTTTGACTTTTATATTTTGGAAAGAATCAAAAATCTGAAATTGTTGATTGGTATAATTGAACTTTATGAGTCCGAATGAATTATTGGTAAGCCATACCAAAGAATCACTTTCAACAAACAGGTATCTTGAAAGGTTGAGAAGAGGTTGTTTTTTGCCATCAAAAAACGTATTCAGACTACCTTCTTTACCATTGTTTGTCGTCAAAATATTCAATCCTGCATTGTTATCTGAATAGAATATACGTTTGACTTTTAAGAATTTTTTTTCGTAAACTCGAGCGAAATCCACTTTTCTTGAACTGAATTTTGTGAAAGATTTTTTGGCATAATTATAGATAATAATGCCCTCTCCTTTAACGGTAAGCCATATTTTATTTTCATCATCTATATAAAAAGGAATATATTTATGTGTTTTGCCATCGTTTATGCAATCAATTACCTCAAAAGAATTTGTTTTGCGTGAATAATGATTAAGTCCCGTTTCGGAAGTGGACCACAAATCCCCATTTTTATCTTCAATTAAGTTACTGAAATTCAGTCCTTTAATATTGGAATTAAAGGGTTTGTAAACTTTACAATTTGACCCGTCAAAGCGATTGAGTCCATTGAACGAACCAATCCACAGAAATTTTTTGGAGTCTGGCAACATCGTAAAGGCGTTGTTGTTGGAAAGTCCTCCTTCCCTGTCGAGGTGATTGAAGGAAAGATTGAGATTTTGGGCGAAGATTAATTTGCTCAAAAGTAACAGCGAGAGGATGATTAATGGTCTCAATGGTTGGGGGGTATTATGTTGAGACAATTTCAAGAATATTTACTTGAAATGCAAAGTTGAGAATAAAAACTTAGTGAACGGAGTTAACCGCAAGGACGTTAAGGGTTTCAGATGTGCCACGGTTTGCGGTCTCTACTAATATCCCCGCAAACCGTGGCACGCTCCACCAAGCTATTGTTAACTGTCAATTGACCCAAAGCCTCCTCCCCCAGGTGTGTAAATTGTCAAAATATCCCCTTTCTCGGCTGAAAATTCGTTTTCTGAAAAACTTGTTCCATCCTTTTTTTTGAGTAAATGTGAACCTACTTTTCCATTTTTACCACCTTCTAATCCGTAAGGTTCTTGTTCTTGATGTTGTCTAATTAATGAAACTTCAACATTTTCCAAAAACTCAATTTCTCGAATAATGCCGTTTCCTCCGTTATGAAGCCCTTTTCCACCCGAATTTTCTCTGATTTCAAAACGTTTCAAATAGACAGGATAACGCAATTCCATCACTTCGGGGTCGGTGATGCGGGTATTGGTCATGTGGGTATGTACGCCCGAAGTTCCGTGAAAACCATTGCCCGCTCCGCTTCCACCACAAATGGTTTCGTAATAGCCAAAGGTATCATTTCCGAACAAAAAATTATTCATCGTTCCTTGCGAACAAGCCACAATTCCGAAGGCTTTTAAGAGTGTATCAGTCAAACGTTGACTTAATTCTACATTACCGCCCACCACGGCAGGACATTTTTCTGGGTCTTCTGAGAAATCTGGATTGAGGATTGAATCTTCGGGAATGATAATTTTTACAGCTTTCAAAATACCATCATTCAAGGGTATTTTTTCATCTAATAATAATCGTAAAACATAAACTACTACTGAATTTACTATCGAAATATTGGCATTTAAGTTTCCAGAGTGTGTTTTTGAAGAGCCTATGAAGTCGATAAGGTGTTGATTTTCAGAAATTTGCACTTTGACTCGTAACACCTCACCCCCCAGCCCCCTCTCCTTAAAGAGAGGGGGGGCAATCGGACGAATACTCCCCCTCTCTTCGAGGAGAGGGGGCTGGGGGGTGAGGTGCTTATCCAAAAACTCCTCAGCCTTATAAACTCCTTTTCCAAATTCCAACAAACGCTGTTTCATTTTCTCGGTTGAATACGTTTTCAGGCGATTCATATAAAAATGAACCTTCTCCAAACCATGTTGGACAACCAGATTTTGCAAAGCTATTTCTCCATTTCTGTTCGCCGCCAAGGCGGCATTAAGGTCTGCTAAGTTTTCTTGCAATGAACGAGTTGGATATTTAGCAGTGGTCAAAATTTGCGTAATTTCCTCCCAACGAATTTCTCCATTTTTGACCAAATATATCGGAGGAATTACAACACCTTCTTCTGCTAAATTAGTAGAGTTTGGGGGCATTGAAGCGGGACGAATTCCGCCAATTTCTGAGTGGTGGCAACGATTAACTACATAGCCAATCAATTGATTATCAATAGAATAGACCGAAGAAATTAACGTTACATCAGGTAAATGCGAACCTCCATATTTAGGATGATTCGTTATTACAACATCGCCTTTTTCTATTTTTATATATTGCAAAACATTTCTCACGCACACGCCCAAACTGCCCAAATGCACGGGTATATGAGGGGCATTCGCAATCAATTCTGCCTCCGCATCCAACAATGCACAGGAGAAATCAAGGCGTTCTTTTACGTTTACGGATAGAGATGTTCGTTGTAAAAGTACGCCCATGTTCTCGGCAATGGACATAAAACGATTGGTGAACAGTTCGAGTTCAGCGTAAATATTACTATTACTGTAGCTCGAAACGAAGTGTCGTCCAATGGCATTTCGAGAATCGTCGAAAATTTGGAGTCCAATTCTCGAAGTGCCATTGGACGACACTTCGTTTCGAGCTACAGTAGTGATTCGCCCCGTTCCATTTTCGTCCAAAATAAATTCCCAACCTTCTTCAATAACTGTTGCACTGAATCTGTCTAACAAAAGAGCAAATCCTTTGATTTTTGCCCCTGATTTCAGATTTTCTCTGATAAAAACTGGTATTGATTTGTATCCGTTTTTTACAAAAGATTTGATAAAATGAGAAGGTTTTGGGAAGTATTTTTCCGTCTCAACGCTGACAGGGTCTGACCCACAATGGAATTGTCTGCCAGCGTTATCTGATTCTACTTTCTCACAAGCAATCACCCGAATACTCTCAATCTCAATCGCTCGATTTTCGACCCAATGCCCATAAATTGAAACATATTTTTCTTTAAACTTATTGATAACTTCCTCATAATCAGACCATTCTATTTCAAGACTCGAATCTTGACCTTTGAAACGCAGATACAAGAAATGATTTTTGAATTGAATATTATCACTTAAAACTCCATCATTTTCTAATTTTAGAACAACCTCATTTTCTAATTTTTCAAAGGTCTGAAAAAGATTTTTGCAGAAAATTTCATCAAAAATCTGGATTAATGAAGCCTCCGCAAAACGTTCTATCTTCGCTTTTGAAATACCAAATGCTGATAAAATTCCTGCATCTTTGGGTAACAGAATCGTTTTGATATTTAATAAATCAGCTATCCCGCAGGCGTGTAATCCACCTGCCCCACCGAATGCAACTAAGGCATAATCAGTGGTATCATGGCCTTTTGAAATAGAGATTTTACGAACAGTATCTGCCATTTTTTCATTAGCAATAGCTCTAAATCCTTCTAAAATTTCGTCTCTACTCATTTGGTTATCAGCTATTTGTAAAATATCCAACAATCTTTCTTCGGCTTTTTCTGGAAAAATTGGAATGGAAAATTGCGTGGCATCCAAACGTCCCAGAAGTAAATTAACGTCCGTAATGGTAAGGGGTCCACCCGCTCCATAACAGGCGGGTCCAGGCGATGAACCCGCACTTTCGGGACCTACTGAAAGTTTGTAGCCATCGTAACTACAAATCGAACCGCCGCCTGCCGCCACGGTTTCGATGGCTAAGGACGGACTAAAAATATGAGCATTGCCTATTTTTTGAGAAAATTGATATTCAAACTGTCCATCGTATCGAGCCACATCCGTACTGGTACCGCCCATATCAAAAGCGATAAAGTTCTGATAACCAGCTTGTTTCGCAATTACGGATGCCCCAACAACCCCTCCCGCAGGTCCTGAAAAGAGGCTATCTTTTGGATAAAAAGCATCTGACCGAACCAAACTGCCCGCACTGGTCATTACTTTCAAATCTTGATTGGGGAGTTTGTCGGTAATTTTTTGAAGATAATTAGAAATAATGGGCGATAAATAGGCATTCACTACGGTTGTCTCCGCCCGATTGACAAACTTTATTTGCCCACTTAATTCCGTAGAAATATTAATAAATTTGAAATGTTGTAAGAATAATTCTTGTAATTTTTTCTCGTGAATATTATTTCGATAGGCGTTTTTTAGACAAATGGCAACTGATTCAACTCCCTGATTTTTAAGTAATTGAATAGTTTTATCAACATATTTTACATTAATTTCTTCAATAACTTTCCCCTCAAAATCAATCTGTTCATCAATCTCCAAAACAATATCGTGCAACGGTTCAGGTCGAATAATATTCAAAGCAAAAATATCTGGACGAGCCTGATTGCCGATTACCAACAAATCTTTAAAGCCCTTCGTAACCACAAAAACGGTTTTTGCTCCCTTCAATTCCAAGAGGGCATTTGTGCCTTTGGTTGAGCCAATCCGCATCTGGATTTCTGGGAATTGTTCGTGCAAACTCGTTTCGGTAATGAGCCTCGCACCCAAAATTGGGGCTTCTTCGTTGGCAGTCAAGGCAAAGCTAAACAATTGATTGTGAAGCGTTTGTGGTAAATATTGGTCAATTTCAAGAATTGAATTTTCAACATCAAAAGCCTTTACTCGTGCCCGAAAAGTCTGTCCCAAAATCAAAAAGAGATAATCGGTCAGAATATCTCTTTTCAATTGCCAAGATTGTTTTACCTTAAATTTGTTTCCAGCAATATGCTCAATGACTTCTCCTCGGATGGTACTGTTTGAAAGAATTTTGGTTCGATATTCTGTTCCAAAATTATCAGTCGCAATGCAATCCGTAAAAGTCCCGCCTGTGTCTATGGAGATTTGGAAAGATTTTTTCATAATATGTAGCACGGACAGCCTTGTCCGTTGTGGAATTATTTATTTAAACTCTTCGGACAGGGCTGTCCGTGCTACATACTTAAAAATCAATATGTACATTCACCCACTCTTCATCAAATCTTGCTCCGAATTTCTTATAGAAGTTTATCGCTGGTTCATTCCAATCCAAAACTTGCCACATTAAGCCTGTGCATGACGTTTGACGTGCTTTTTCGATAATTGCATTCAGTAGTTTTTCACCTAAGCCACGCCCACGCATGGTTTCTGAAACGATTAAATCTTCCAAATAAAGCCTTTTACCTTTCCATGTTGAGTAGCGATAATAGTACAAAGCCATTCCCACAATCTCACCATCGACTTCCGAGACGATTGTTCCATAAATGGGATTATCCCCAAATCCATCCACATACATTTGTTCGACAGTATTGGTTACTTGCTCAGGGGCTTTTTCATAAACAGCCAATTCTTTGATTAACTCAAACATGGCGGGTACATCCTCACGGACGGCATCACGAATTATTATTGACATTGCTAAAAATTATAAATTACATCACCGTTCAGACCCACAAAAAGTAAGTCTCTATTTTCTAATTCTTTAATAATATTATGGGGGTTTATTGTGATATGCTTTATGCCCTCATAATAGCCCACAATATAATTTTTGAGGGGTTTTGCCTTCTTTGGTCGAACTTCACGTTCTACTCCACCGAAAAATTCGATAAAATCTTCAAGGTTTTTTGCTTCTGATTCCATTATTTTAAAGTTTAGATTTTAATTTGATTAAAAAATTTATATGCTGAAAATCAAGTGATTAGGAATAATTAAAAGTTAAAAATGAATAATTAAAAGTTGAATAAACCACTTACTGGTGTTCTCCTACTTTTAGTTAGACAATTCGTTTCATATTTTCCTGAGCTACAAATTAATGGTCAAATTTTTCTATTTTTAAAAATTAATGGCGGTGTTTAGGTATGAGGTAGTAGGTATGAATTATGTGGTATAAAGTCGTAGATATTAGGCTGTGAAGGGAGCATACAATAATGACATAAATTTACGCCGTAGAACATACCTTATACCTACGACCTCATAACTAATACCTAAAAATCACCTACGACCTCATACCTAAAATAAAAAGCCTATTCATTATTCACATACCCTTCCCATTTCGCAATCACGTTCTGAATCTCGATTGGAAGTTCTGAATCAAATGATATAAATTCATTGGTTTTGGGATGAACAAACCCTAACGATTTAGCATGAAGAGCTTGTCGGGGACACATTTTGAAACAATTATTGACAAATTGTTCATACTTTGAAAACAACGTTCCTCGCAGCGGTTTATTTCCTCCGTAAGTTTCATCATTGAAAAGTGTGTTGCCAATCGATTTTAAATGCACTCTAATCTGATGGGTTCTTCCCGTCTCTAAATTACACTGAATTAAGGAAACATACCGTAATTTTTTCAAGGTTTTGTAATGAGTAACCGCTTCTTTTCCAGAAGTTCCATCTGGAAAAATTGCCATAATTTTACGGTCTTTTAAACTCCTACCGATATTCCCTTCAATCGTCCCCTCCTCGGATTTTGGTTCTCCCCAAACGAGTGCGTTATAAGTTCTTTCGATGGTATGGTCATAAAATTGTCTGGCTAAATGCGTCATAGCTTGGTCGGTTTTGGCTATTACGAGCAAACCAGACGTATCTTTATCAATTCTATGAACTAATCCTGGACGAATTTCTCCGTTGCGATGGGTGGGTAAATTTTGAAAATGATAGACCAAAGCGTTCACCAAAGTACCATCCCAATTACCGTGGGCGGGATGCACGACCATCCCCGCAGGTTTATTTACTACCAACAATTCATCATCTTCATAAACAATATCCAAGGGAATATCTTGGGCAATAATTTCGTGGTCACGGATGGGTTCGGTCAGTGAAACCGTAATTACGTCGAGGGGCTTAATTTTATAACTCGCTTTCACTTCCAAATCATTCACTTTTATTGAACCAGAGTCAATGCCTTCTTGAATTTTAACCCTTGAAGCATTTTGTAATTTTGTCATCACAAATTTATCAACTCTGAGCGTACTTTGTCCTTTATCGACCACTATTCTGTGATGTTCGTATAATTCTTCGTAATCTTCTTCTAAATCTTGCATATATTTGTTTTTATCAGCATATTGCCAATCAGAACCCAAATTTAAAACATTCTTGCCATGATTCAATTACCGCCTTCCCCATTACAGAAAATTGAAGACCCATTATTAAAAGGTTTTCCTATAAATCTCTACATCAAAAGGGACGATTTAATCCATCCTGAAATCACAGGAAACAAATGGCGAAAACTCAAATACAACTTAATTGAAGCTCGTGAAAAGGGATATAGAAGCCTTATGACCTTCGGAGGGGCATTTTCTAATCATATCTACGCAACTTCGGCGGCTGGAAAAGAATTTGGTTTTGACACAACGGGACTCATCCGAGGGGAAGAATTAGCTCCTTGGTCAAATGAGATTTTAATGTTTTCAAAAATCAATGGTATGAATTTAATTTTCATGCCAAGGTTAAATTATGGTTACAAAGATAAAATTTCGAGAGAATACAAAAAAGATTTTTATGTAATTCCAGAAGGTGGGAGTAATGAATTTTGTATCAAAGGAGTGGTGGAAATGATGGACGAAATTTATGAAGAAATCACGCCCGACTATGTATGCGTAGCCGCTGGTACGGGTGGAACACTGGCGGGCATAGCCGAAGGACTCAGAGGCGAAACAGAAGCATTGGGTTTTGCGGTTTTGAAAGATAAGGGCTTGTTGTTCCCCGCTGTTGCTCGATTAACCAATGCTGAGTTCGATGTTACAACTGATTATATTTTCAATAATTACGGAAAAACCACGCCCGAATTAATGGAATTTATCATGGAATTTGAAAAGCGAAATCCTGATATAAAATTAGAACAAGTTTATACGGGCAAAATGATGTACGGGGTTTATGATATGATACAAAAGGGAAAATTCAAGGAAAATTCAACGGTTTGCGTCATTCACACGGGCGGGTTGCGTGGGCGTGCCAAGGAATTGGGGGAGCTTTGGTAGCGTTTTTGGGTTCTATTTTGATTAAACTTGGTTCATTTATATAAAACAAAACGGGCTTCTGAAATCATCCAGAAGCCCGTTTTTGATTCAAATATTTATTTCTACATTGCCTTCAATACCTCTTCAACTTTCGTAGCGGCATCTTTTAGCAATACGGCTGAATACACTTTTAAGCCAGATTCGTCAATAATTTTTGCTCCTTCGGCAGCGTTAGTTCCTTGTAAACGTACAATAATTGGCACAGGAATATCTCCAATAGCTTTGTATGCCTCAACCACACCAGTAGCCACACGATCACAGCGTACAATTCCGCCAAAAATATTGATAAGGATTGCCTTAACGTTAGGGTCTTTCAAAATAATTCTGAAACCCGCTTCAACCGTTTTGGCGTTTGCTCCACCCCCAACATCGAGGAAGTTAGCGGGTTCGCCACCCGATAATTTAATAATGTCCATTGTAGCCATTGCCAAACCCGCCCCGTTTACCATACACCCTACGTTTCCGTCAAGTTTTACATAGTTCAAGTCATTTGCCGAAGCCTCAACTTCCAAAGGATCTTCTTCTGTTACGTCACGCAAAGGAATAAAATCTGGATGGCGATAAAGAGCATTATCATCAAGATTTACTTTGGCATCAACTGCCAGTATTTTATTGTCAGAAGTTTTTAGAACAGGATTAATCTCAAACATTGATGAATCCGTTTCGACGTATGCCTTATAAAGTGCATGGATAAACTTCACCATTTCTTTGAAAGCATCGCCCGAAAGCCCCAAAGCAAAAGCTACTTTACGAGCTTGAAACGCTTGTAAACCCACTCTTGGGTCAATCCATTCTTTAAAGATTTTTTCGGGGGTGTGTTCTGCAACCTCTTCAATATCCATTCCGCCTTCGGTAGATGCCATGATAACATTGCAACTTTTGGCACGGTCTAACAGAATTGAAACGTAAAATTCTTTCACCTCTGATACCCCAGGATAATATACGTCCTCAGCAATCAAAACTTTATTAACTTTTTTGCCCTCTGGACCAGTTTGGTGAGTAATCAATTGCATCCCTAAGATTTCTTCCGACTTGGTACGAACTTCGTCTAAACTCTTAGCTAATTTAACTCCGCCACCTTTGCCACGCCCTCCAGCGTGAATTTGAGCCTTGATAACGTGCCAACCCGTCCCAGTGCGGGCAGTCAGTTCACGGGCAGCTTCAACTGCCAATGCAGGCGTATCCACAACAATGCCTTCTTGGATTCGGACACCATATTTTTTCAATATGTCCTTTCCTTGGTACTCATGTATATTCATTTGTTACAGTTTTTGTATGCGTAATAAATCAGTACGCTAAATTACTGACAAACTCTTTAATTAAGGCTTTTTATTGGGTAAATTTTAATATCCGTTATCAAATATGTAATTTTGATGACCTTTAAAATACTAATTTTTCTCAAATGCCTAAACTCAGTGTGCTTGTACCCACCTTCAATCATGGAAAATTTATTGAAAAGATGATTCAAGGAGCTTTGATGCAAAAAACTACCTTTGATTTTGAGATAATTATTGGGGATGATGCTTCGATAGACGACAATCCATCCATTATCAAAGATTATGTAAGTCAGTTCCCCAATAAAATAAGGGTGTATCTTCACCCCCAAAACTTAGGACCTACTTACCCACGTGAATTGGGTGGTAAGAATAACGTAGCATTTTTATTTACTAAATGTCAGGGCGAGTTCATAGCTTTGTGTGAAGGAGATGATTATTGGACTGATTGCACGAAACTTCAAAAACAAGTTGATTTTTTAGAAAATAATCCAGATTATGCCCTTTGCCATCATCAGATGGATGTAATTTATGAAGATAATTCACCGATACATTTTTTTAACTCAGAAAACCAAAAAAAAACCTCTGATTTAGAAGATTTATTAGCGGATGAATCATGGTTTTTAGGGACAGCCAGTACGGTTTTTAGAAATGTTTTTAGACAAGGAATGCCCGATTGGTGGTGGAAAACCGCCAGTGGAGATTTAGGGATTTTTATTGAAGTAGCTAAACATGGAAAAATAAAATATTTTTCAGAATCAATGGGATGTTATAGAAAGCACCAAGGAGGAATGACCAATATTCACACCCCCCAAAATGCTTTTTTTCTTAGCAACAGAATGGAGACATTTCTGGATTTGGATGAATATTTTGAGGGGAAATATTCAAATATAATTGCAAAGACAGTCGGGAAATATCAGGCGATATTAGGTGGTCTGTTTTAGTAAAAAAGTAGCAATTCCCATTTTTCAACACCTAAAATCTCCGCCCTTTTTTATTATTCGGTAGTGAATAATACTTTATAAATATTAATTTTGACCATGAAAAACATTCTCTTTGTAAGCCACGATGCCAATAGGGCAGGAGCTCAAATTTTGTTACTTCGTTTTTTGAAATTATTGAAAGGTAATTCTGATTATCAGTTTTCTGTATTGTTGAAGCATGGTGGAATCATAAAAGAAGAGTTTATGATATTGGCAAAAACCTACACTTGGCAAGAGCCAATTTTGATAAAAAGTAACACGATTTTTGATAAAATTAAATTCAAAACTGTCCCCAAACAGCCTTATATCGTAAGAATTTTGGAGGAATTGGCTCAACAAAAATTTGATTTTATCGTTTCAAATACCATCACGAACGGAGATATTTTACCTGTATTGGCTCAACTAAATATTCCTATTGTTACGTATGTACATGAGCTTGACATGGGCATCAACCAATACACGAAGCCTGAGTTTTTTCGGAATGTATTGAAATTGAGTACCTCATTTATGGCTTGTGCAGATTCTGTAAAACAAAATTTAGTAAATAATCATGGAGTCGATACAACCAAAATCAAAGTCCTACCGTCCTTATTGTCAGAAGATGCAATATGGTTCAAAGGTTCAGCTTTGAAGCAACACAGTCTCAGAAAACGATACAATATTCCTCGTGATTCGTTTTTAGTAGGAGGGATGGGAACGGTGGACTTGCGAAAAGGGGTTGATGTTTTTCTTCAAGTAGCCCGAAAGTTGAGTGTTTCAAAAGATATTTATTTCATGTGGGTAGGCGGGCAAAGGGGTGAGATAGATTATCAAAACTTCATAATTGATAAAAAACGTTTAGGATTAAACCAGGTAATTTTTCAAGAAACCATCTCAAATCCATTAGATTACATGGATATTTTTGATGTATTTTTGGTGTCGTCTCGTGAAGACCCCTATCCCTTAGTAGTTTTGGAAGCAGCAATTCTTGGAAAACCCATTATTTGTTTCGACAAAGCAGGCGGAGCAAAAGATTTTGTGGAAAATGACTGTGGAACAATCGTAGATTACTTAGATGTTGATACAACCGCCCAAAAGATTGTAGATTTTAAAGGAAATATAGTTCTCAGAAAGCAAATGGGTGAAAACGCCCGAAAAAAAGTAGAACAAAGACACAACCAGACCGTAGCTTTTCAGACCTTTGTAGAAATCTTAGATAGTATAAAATGACTTTAGCTTTCACCATTTGTTCCATAAATTATTTAGCCCAAGCCCAAACATTGGGACAATCTCTGCAAAGAACAAATCCAGATGTTGAATTTGTAATTGGTCTGGTAGATAGGCTGGATAAAGTTTTGCTTGATGCTGATAAAGTTCCGCCTTTTCAACTATTGGAGATTGACAAAATAAATATTGCAGCTTTTGATGAAATGTGTGAAAACTATAATATTACGGAACTGAATACTGCCGTTAAGCCATTTTTCTTTGATTACTTTTTCAAAAGTCGCCCTGATATTCAGAACGTTATCTATTTTGACCCCGATATTATTGTTTTTGATAGCCTAAAACCTTTGGAAAATAGCCTCGAAAAGTATAGCATCGTTTTAACTCCACATATCACTTCACCGATTACAGACAAATTTGAAACTCGTGAAATTGATCATCTGAATACTGGACTCTATAACCTTGGATTTGTGGCGGTTGGAAGAAGTGAATCAAGCTATCAAATGATTGATTGGTGGATGAATAGACTAAAAAAAGACTGTGTAATTGACCTGTGCAATGGGCTTTTTGTGGATCAACATTGGATGATTTTTGTACCTATTTTTTGGAAAGAATCAACCCTCGTGGATAATTATGAAGGCTATAATGTAGCCTACTGGAATTTACATGAGCGTCAAGTAATACAGCAGGGCGATGTGTATTTTATTAATGCTGTCCCTTTGATATTTTTTCATTTCAGTGGTTATGGATTAAATAAACCAAATGAAGTCTCTAAATATCAAAATCGCTCTAATTTTGAAATTAGACCAGATATTATCCCTCTTTTTGAATATTACGCTCAACAATTAAAGAATAATTTTAATGATTATTATATCAAAATTCCGTGTTATTATATCAAGCCCCAAAAAGTCAAACGATATTTACGAGTGCGGAACGTATTGAAATATCCGTTCAAAAAAATTCTTGAATTTGTGGCTTGATTTATAAACTAATCCATTTATGACTTTCCAAAGATTTCTTGAAATTTGGACATACCGATACCATAAGTTTTCCGAGATTATTATATCTTATTTATGTTGGATTTATACTAATTTTCGCATCAAGATTTTTAAGCAATTTAATCCCCAAAAAGTTGCGATTTGTATTCTTTTGGCAGAGCATTTTGGAGATATTGTGGCGTGCGAACCGATTACGAGAGCACTCAAAAAGCAATATCCAAATTCCAAGATTTATTGGATTGTCAAAAAAACGTACCGTGAGTTATTAGATTATAATTCACAAATTGATGAAGTTATTGAAGAATATTCCGTTCTTTACTCAATTCTTTTAAGTGAAAATAACTCGTTTGATTTTTTTCATAATTGTCATCTTTCAGATTTACGATGGGATAAAAACGTGAGGAAATACCTGCAAAACCCACGAGCTGATTCTTTGGGAATTTTGACAAACACTTACTTTGATTTTGGAAATATCTTGACCTCATTTGCCATGATTGGTAATCTTCCAATTTTGGATGATACGCCCAAAATTTATGTTTCAGAGCTGATAATTTCAAAAATTGATAAACTCAATTTACCGACAAAATTTATTGTATTACATTGTCATTCAAACTATTCACCCAAAGACTGGCAGGTATATCACTGGCAAAAATTAGTGAAGGATTTGATAGAAGTATTTGATTATCAGATAATTGAAATTGGTTTGAAAAGTAATTTAGACCTGAAAATGGAATATTATTCCAATTTTTGTGGACAGTTTTATTTACTTGAAACCGCCGAAATTATCAAAAGAGCTGATTATTTTATAGGCATAGATAGTGGTCCAGCCCATTTTGCGAATGCCATGAATACCTTTGGGTTTTTATTATTCGGAAGACTCATCAATTTTGAAAACTATATGCCTTATTCTGGCAAGTTCCAGACCTTCGAAAACGCAAAATTTATTGTCTCCGAAGGTGAACCTTGTTCTGAATTACCTTATGATATTGTCTGGAAAGGTATTTCAGAGACCCTTAAAAAACGAAACTTACTAACACAATAATTATAAACCCATAATCGAAATTAATTTTTCTACTCATTATATGAAAACAATTTTAGACGTATCTGTCTTAGGACAAGGTTTTTACCATCAAAAAGCAAGAACTGGTATTTTTCGAGTTACTGAAAATTTGGCAACTCGCTTACCCCAAATTTCTAATGAGTTAGAAGTCTTTTTTGCTGACCATATTGATTTGCTTTCTACCATTAGTTATTTTGATAAAAATTTACCTGATAATACTCAAAAATTTATTAATTATCCCTCTCACATTTCTCTGGCAGAATTTCAGAATCAATTTTTAAAACACTTACCATTAAATTCTCTTCCCCAAAAGGCAATTAGAAAGTTGTTTTATAATTTTAGCTCAAAAAAAGTAGAATTAGTAGAAGAAAATCTCTCGATTGCTGATATTTATCATTCGCCTTTTTTCTTTTTTCCGAGACAAGTTCAAGAGAATAAAAAAATCAAGAAACTCATTACAATCCATGACCTTATTCCGATAAAATACCCGCAATATTTTGAAGATAAGCGAAATAATATTGTTCATCAAATCATCAAAACGATTCAACCCGATACGTTTGTTACGTGTATTTCGGAAGCAACTAAGGGGGATTTCTTGGAAGTAACGGGATTTTCAGAAGCTCAGGTTTCGGTTGTCCCTTTGGCTGCTTCATCCAAATTGTTTTATCCTGTTTTAGATAAGTTGCTGATTAACAATGTTTTAGCAAAATACGTAATATCCACAAAAGGCTCTTATTTTCTTAGTATTTCAACTTTAGAGCCTCGAAAAAATATTCATACGCTTATCAAAAGTTTTTCAAATTTGATTGAACAAGAACGAACAGAAGATTTACAATTAGTTTTGGTGGGAACAAGAGGTTGGGATTTTGATAAGATATTTGAGACAATTGATGTATCTCCGAAGATAAAAGATAAAATTATTTTTACGGGATATGTACCAGATCAAGAGCTGGCAATGTTATATTCTGGGGCTATCGGATTTATGTATTTATCCCATTGCGAAGGCTTTGGACTACCGCCGCTTGAAGCAATGCAATGTGGTACGCCCGTGATTTGTTCCAATGCTACTTCACTGCCCGAAGTAGTTGGAGATGCGGGAATTCTGATAAATCCCAACGACACGGATGCTATTTGCCAAGCCATGATTTCAGTTTATCAGAACGGTGATTTTCGGGAAGAACTCAGCGTAAAGTCTATTCAAAGAGCTAAATTGTTTTCGTGGGAAAAATTTTCTGAGGACACTTACAACGTTTATAAAAATATCGTGTAAATTTGAATTGAAACGAATAACAAATTTTCGGCATATTATTTGTAAAGTATATAAGTAGAACATAAACACACCCAGAATCCGCCTGTTTGGGTTTAAACAGTTTTCCTTACAATGGATACAACTTCACTTGAAAATGCCCTCAATCAAGAGGATTCGGAGGCAACTTATCGAGCACTGCGTGATTCAATCTTACAAATTTATCAGTTTGGTACTAAAATCGCTAAAGAATCTAATCCCGATAATGAACTCCAAGTTTCTTGGGAATTGGGCGATACTTCTCTGATGAATTGGATTAGTGATACCCACTGTTATTTGAGTAGAAAGGGGCAAAAATTGCAATTTTTAGCTCGTCCTTCAAAATTAGAAATCATTAGTTTTAGTTTAGATGAAGGAGATAAATTGCTTATTTGTAGTGATTCCTTACGTCAAAATCTGTCTGATAACGAAATTGATGAGATTTTGCAGGAAAGTAATGGGTCAGAAAATGCGTGTCAGAATTTGTTGAAAATATCTAATGTCAATACTGATACATCCGAAAACTCCCATAATATTGTGGTAATGGAAGTAATAAATCATCAAAAGGTAATAACGCCAACGCCAATCATTGAAACCAAGCAAACTGTTTCAAAAACACAGTCTAAATTTAATCCTCTTTGGTTACTATTTCCTTTGTTGTTGTTGTTCGGTGGAGGTTTAGCTTGGTTAACTGCCAATAATAGTTTTGATTTTAAGAAACTATTGGGACTTTCGAGCGGAAGTACTTCCATTGAAGATACAATTAAATTTATCAATAAAGATTCCTTAGAAATTGCCAAAGCAAATACTATTATTACCAAGGAATTTCAGACTGAGAAATTAGAGGAAGTTTCACCAGAGCAAAAGGATGATTTTGCTGCATCAGCCCCAAAGGTTGTTGAGAAAGTAGAAGAAAAAGCTACGGGAAATATTGATAACTTTTCAGAGAGAACAAGTTCAAAATCTTCATCAAAGAAAACTCCACGAAACAAGAGCAACGATGATCAAGTATCTGTTTCAAGCTCAAGCAGTAAACCCCTTGATGCCGTAACCGAAGAACAAAATTATAATGCTTTAATTCAGCAAAGAGAAAAGTGGACCAGTATCAAAAATGATTTGCAAAATACATTGAGTTCAGGGAACAATGCAGCATCAGAAAAATTAAAAAATAGTGAGAAAGTATTAGAGAGAATTGAAGAAAAAATAAGAGAGAGTGGAAAGAAATTAGGGAAAAATTAAATGAATTTTTAGCAAAAAAGCCTGTCAAAATTAATTTTGACAGGCTTTTTTGCTAAAAAGAAGAAATCAAGTAGTTGCTAATTTTACATTCAATTGTTCCGTAGTTTTAATATCATGTACTTCTGAATCAATCGTAACGGTTTCTCTTTTACGATTGGTAATATTATTTTTTAGTATGTGAGCCACAATCATATAAGCGGCAAATAAAGCAATGAGAATATAGAGCGAAATGGTATTGTCAGTGGTTTTGCTGATAGAAATAAAGATAATCGTTGAGATTAATGTAAAAGTCCATAGAATTACGGAAGTCTGAAAATGAGTTAAACCACTATCAATCATTAAGTGGTGGAGATGGTTTCGGTCTCCCACGAAAGGAGATTTTTTATCTTTCAAACGAATAATAAATACTCGAAGCGTATCAAAAATAGGAACAATCAACACTACAATCGCTAATATTGGAGCTGAAAATGAGGCATTTGGATTAAATCTGTATTCGATGTTGAGTTGAATAAATTTAACGGCAAACATCGTCAATAAAAAACCAACAATCAATGAACCTGTATCTCCCATGAAAATTTTGGAAGTTTTGGAATAGTTAAATCGTAAAAATCCTATCAAAGACCCTACCAAAGAAAAAGCCAAACAAGACAAGGCATAATGACCATTGAGATAAAACCACAAGCCAAACATTCCACCCGAAATCATACCAATTCCACCTGCCAAACCATCTATTCCGTCAATCAAATTTATAGCATTAATCAAAGCTATAAATACAAAAACGGTCAGGGGAAGACTCAGAATATAGGGTACTTCATTGACTCCAAAAATTCCAAAAAGGTTCTCAATTCGCAAATCAGCTAAGATTACAACCAACCCCGAGGCAGCAATTTGAACAAACATTTTCTTTTTGGGAGACAAGACCAAGATGTCATCTTTCACTCCCAAAAAAAACAAAATTACAATTGCCGAAATAGAAATATGGATTAGCTGCCCTTCGTCAGGATTTGCCCAAAGAAAATAACTAATCAAGGTAGATGCAAAAATTGCTACCCCGCCCAAAGTAGGCGTTTTTGTGATGTGGGAACTCCTTTCACCGGGGTCTGCCATCAAGTTTTTGAGTCGTGAAATCTTTATAATTACAGGAATTGCTGTAAGTGAAGCCGAGAATGCCACTAAGGTTGACAGAATTATTTGGAATAACCTGTTGTCGTAAAGCGTTGTATAAATATGATCCATTGAAGCTGAATGGGTAGTTTGTTGAGTTTATAATTTAATAAAATCAAACTTTAATGAGGGTTGTTGGCAAATAGTGTTTTCAATTTACAAGTAATCTTGATAATTTCCAAAAATATTAGTTACTAAAAATTCTATCTCTAATTTTTACGGCAGGATTTCCTTGGTAAATTGAGTAAGAGAGGAGGTCTTTACTCGTAACTGAACCAACTGCCAATACTGAATGACTATGGCAAATAACTCCTCCACACACAATAGATTTTGATCCAATCCATACCCCATTACTGATAGTTATCTCGCCAGTCATTAAATCAAAAGTACTTTTTTTGTAATCATGGTTTCCCGTTAGTAACATTGCCCCCTGCGACAGACACGCATTATCTTTAATCACTACTTGTACGTAGTTGTCAATCCAAACCATTTCTCCAATCCAGACGTTGTTACCAATCTCCAAAAACCAAGGATATTTGATATTTACCTTTGGTTTTATCATGACATTTTTACCAATTTTTGCTCCAAAAAAACGTAAAATCATGATTTTTATTATCACAGGAATTGGAAGATAGTTGTTGATTATCAAGCTGTTAGTGATGAACCAACAAAATATTTTCAGTTTACTACCAGGTCTGTACCAACGGTTATTGAAAGTTGATAAATTGGTTTCTATTTTCATAATTATAATTCCTTTCCAAATTCAGTTTTGAAGAAATCTTTGATAGCTTCTTTCTCTTTCCCAACTCTTTTATAGACTTCATATATTTTGGCATCAACTAAAAAACGATACCAAAAACCTTGTAAAAAATGCCAAATTAAGCCCTGTTTACCATCAATAAACCCCAAACGAATAATGTACCGATAGATGAAATAAATAAATGGACGAGTGAACAAGGGAAGGTTTGCATATTTCACTTTCAAATATCGTTTTCGTTGTTCCTGACTACCAAACAATTTGGGTTCAACAGCCTCAAAATCTCTAAAATTATACTTGATATTTAGTAAATCAATGACCTCTCTGATGGCATAAAGATTATGTTTTTGAGTCCACCAAGTCAAATTATTAAGATTATGATCGACCAAATCATTTTGCAGTTGGATAGTTTTTCCTTCAAAAAGTTTAATGTGTTCGTCCATCCAACTCTCTTCACAAATCCCGTGTCCATTTTGCCAAATTCTCAGCAACCAAATCGGATAATACGAACCATGACGAATCCATTTATCAAAAAACATGACCCGCCGTTTGATATACATTCCACTTATTCCATCTTGAATCGAAGTCAATTTTTCAATAATTTCATTCGATAATTCAGGTAAAACGTACTCATCTGCGTCCATACGCATGAGCCATTTTGTTTTGAAAGGATTATTTTCAATTCCAAAATTAAACTGAGTAGCATAGTTAATCCATTGATTTACAGACACTTTTGATCCCAAACTCTCTGCGATTTTGACCGTATTGTCAGTAGAACCCGAATCTACAATAAAAATATTGTCAGTAAATATCAATAGAGATTTGATACATCGCTCGATGTGTTTTTCTTCATTGAATGTTAGGATAATTACTGAAATATCTTGTTTCATTTTTTAGCTATTTTCTCAAATTCTGTAAATAATTGCTTGGCTACCAACGCTATATCATAATTATTTTTGACCAGAGCAATCCCGTTTTTAGATAATTCTTGACAGTATGCTGAATCGTCAAGCATTTTGTGTAATCCTTCTGTAATACTGTGGACGGTTAAATCTACCAAATGTGCTGCTTTATTTGTTCTAATGGCTTCGCCAAAACCTACACGGTCAGATAGGAGAGACGGCAATCCTGAAATCAGGGCTTCCAAAGTAGCTATCGAAAAACCTTCTGAATAGGAAGGTAAGGTAAATATATGAGCATCGGCAAAGGCTGACAGTTTATCTTCGCCCGTGAGCATTCCGACCAATTTTATGGAATGTTCTAAATTATTTTCAGTTATAAATTTTTGCGTTTCTTCCAAATATCCATCATCAGGTCCTGCGATAATTAATTGACAATCAGAACGTTGAGTTGTAATTCGTTGAAATGCTGGCAACAATAAATCTAAGCCTTTTTTGAGATTGATTCTACTCAAAAATAATACAATCTTTTGATTCTCAGGTATTGAAAATTTCTTTCTAAAAATACCTTTTGCTGGCATTGCTGAAAAATCACTGATTTTCATGCCATTAGGAATAATTTTTAGATTTGGATGTTTGAAACCCAAAAATCTAAACACATCAGCCTCTTCATCAGTATTATTAATTTGGATGAGTTCGGTATTTTTTAAAATTCTTTTTTGAAAAAGCCAACCAAATATTTTCTTTTTCCAAAAGCCATTTTTAAAAGTCCATTTATCTAATAAACCGTGAATGGTAATACATTTTGCCGTCGAAATACCAGCTAAATAAGGAGCTACACCCGCAAAATGCCAAATTCCGTGAATATGAATTACATCATATTCGTTGCCGTGTGCTTTTATCCATTGATACAATTCAGGCGAAAATTCAGCCCAAAATCTGGCAAACCAATGTCTTTTGCAGGTAATGACTTTTGCTCCTTCGGGAATCGCATATATCTTTTGTCCCTCCGAAATAGGCGTAAGAATTGTTACCTCAGCTCCTAATTTTATTTGGACTTCGGCATGGTCGTAAATGATTTTTGGAGGACCGCCAATGTCCCAAGAATATCCACAAATATTTAATATTTTCATTTTAAAATCAATTTTGCCAGTGGTTTTTCAATAAATTTATGCACCATTATTCCTCCACAAACTATCAAACCAATTATAAAATAACAATAAATAATCTCTTGTTGAGCGTTCAATGTTTTACCTAATATTTGAGGTATCTTATTGATTAACAGCAACATAGGAAAATGAATAAGATAAAGTGCATAAGATGAATCTCCCAAAATAATGAAAAATGATGGAATTTTGATGGATTTATTTTTTTCTAAATTCAATAAGGCAATCAAAATAGTGGCAGAAGGCACTCCAAAAGTTAGTATTCTTTGGTATGAGTCGTAATCCCCGATTTGATAACCAAATTTGAGCATGACAAAAAACGCTGATAATATCATCAAAATCGAAATCCAATTATCGAATTTTATCTTGTCATAAAATTGAAAAATTAAGTATCCAAAGATAAACTCAAAATTATAACCGCTAAAAAAGAAATTGAAATAACTGAAATTGTATTCGTTTTTGAAAGGATAAATCATTGAGACATTATAAAATGAAATCCCCAGAATGATGGCAATTATAATCCAAAAACGTTTTGAAATAATCAAAAGTCCAAATCCAAGGTAGAAAAACAATTCATAGCTCAAAGTCCAAGTTACAGGGTTGATGGCAAAATGCAGGGGAAATAGCGTATAGGTTTGTATATACGCCCCTAAGGTGTGTGGATAGCCTGTGCTGAAAATGTCTTTTTGGAGAATAATTGTCAGCAACCAACTCATTAAGAACAATACCGTTGTAACAATCCAATATATCGGAAAAACTCTTGCAAAACGTTTTTTGAAGTATTCGCATACTTTTGATGGATTATTGAGATATTTATGACTTGTAAAATGGATAATAAAACCACTAATTACAAAGAACAAATCGACCCCCGCAAAGCCAATTCCAAAGTAATCATTGAATAAAAGATGAGGAACGTAATATCGTTTTACAAGCCCGCCCACATGATGAATCACGACAGCCAATGCCGCAAAACCTCTCAGAAATTGAATTGAATGTATTATTTTGTTTGAGGACATTTATTGGGTTATTGGCAAGAAAGCTTCACAAAACCTTCATACATTTCTTTGGCAACATTTTCGGGCGAGTAATCTTTTATAATTTGCTGTGAAATTTCACCCATTTTCAGAACATCGGCTTCATTGTTCATAAATTTCAAAAGCAGAGAGGTAAATTGAGGTTTATCATAAGGAGAAAAAGTATAACCATTTTGACCGTTTTGAACTAAATCCACCGCACAGCCGCATTTTTCTGAAACCAAAACGGGCATTCCACAAGCCATTGCCTCATTCACGACCAAACCCCAGGGTTCAGAATAACTCGGCAAGACAAAAATATCACTCAACGCTAAATACTTGGGAACATCTTGCCAGGAAACACTCTTTTGAAAACTTACATTTTTTATATTTTGTACTGTTACAAAACTTTGCACATCTTTTTTCTGTTCTCCGTCTCCCAAAATAATCAATCCCCAATCTGTACTATTTTGTTTTTGTGCTTCGGAAAAACATTCTAAAAGGAAAAACAGGTTCTTGAAGTTGATTAAACGCCCTACAAATATGAAATTGTGTGCGGGTAAATTTAAGTCTTTTTGCCCTTGAAAACGATTCAAAATGCTTTCAGAATACTTTTTTTTAAGTAAAGTATTATCCACACAGTTTCGATTTACCAACATATTTTCAGGCTTTGCTCCAAGAGTCAAAAGATAGTTTTTTGACAACGTTCCAAAATTAAAATATCCATCAAACTGTTTGATAATCAATGACTTAAAAAACTCCTTTATCCTATTTCGGGAATGGTCGCCTTCGGTAGATTCGTTGGAAAGAATGGTCTTTATCCCTTTTGATTTACAGTAAAACAACACAATCCACGAAGCAACATCATAATAACCTGTCAGGTTTACCACATCGGGTTTGAAGGTAATGATTTGGTTCAAAATTCCTGAAATCCTACGTGTTAAATTTACTTCCTCAAGTATTCCATCATGGATTAGATGATAAGGATATTGATGAAATGAAGCATCTATATTACCTAAATCAATCCGACTTTTTTCAATAGAAGCGATTTGAACTACCAATAGCTCATCCCCAATTTTGGAGGAAATTATTGTTTGTAATTCATTGAAAACGATTGCTTTGTAATGAGCCCAAAGTTGGTTGTGTACAATCAAGATTCTCATTTAAGCCTCAATTACAGGTGAAGGTATTGTTGTGGTTTTCTTAAACGGATTTGGTAATGACTGAATATATTTGATACCCAAAAAGCGAATCATGACACAAAAAATAAACCAATAAGGCGTTCCATAAGGCTCTCCTCCTGTGAACAAGCCCACAAAATAACACATATAAAAGTAGCCCAGAAACGTAGTGAAAGGGTTGGTGTTACTCTTAATGGCTCTAATAGATTCAACAAAAATACACCAGTTCATTAAGCCGTAACTTATAAAGGCAACAATTCCACAATCTAACCAAGTTTCCAGAATTGGAATATCCAAGTATCTAAATCGAAATCCTTTACCCAAAATCATTTCCCACGGTCTTTCAAATAATACTTTCTGAAATTCACCAAAACTATTAACCCTTCCTAATGCCGAATAATCAAGTGTTTTTGAATCTGAATCACCCATTCCGAAAGCTGTTAAAATTGCTCTCGAAAAATTTGCTCCAACGCCATCATAATACAAATTGATGATGTTTACCACCTGTGTCTGGGTGCTCAAAAAATAAACGAGAGCAATCCAAAATAGGGCGAAAATCAATAAATTTTGAGGTTTTAAAAAGCCTTTGGCGAGATTTTTAACGGTATTTCTTGATATATTAAAGTAAAAAAACAGAAATGCGGTGAATAAAAATGCTAAGAGAATTGACCTTGCTTGAGTTAGCATCAAGACAACCAACGACAGAATTAAATTAGAAATCGAAAATATTTTCCATATAATATTCTTGGTTCGTAACATCAAATAAGATGCAAAAACGCCTCCAAACGCATTTCGAGCATATACGTGAGGGTTTCCGCTTGCCGTTGTTGTTCCATCTCCATACATAACCGATGCCCTTTGCCCGATAACGAATAGTGGATTAGTTGCCATAGAATAAATCAAGCAAATGCTCCCTAAAAAGGTTAGGGAAACAACAATGGGCAAGAAATAATCCTTGACTTCATTAGAAACCCCCAAAAGCAAAAAGAAGAAGATGAATATAAAAGAAAAATTGCCAAAATCACGATAAAAAACATACCGATCTCCAAAGTACCCGTAATACGGATTTGAAAAAAGATAATTAAAAAAAGCAACTCCCAAGAATAAAGCTGCCATGCGATACATGGGTAAATTGGGTTTATAGAATTTACGAAAAATATCCTCTGGAGAAATCATCAAGGCAAAGCCTAAGAAAAAACTGGCAATCGTAAAAGTAGAACCACCGCTAAATCCTAAGACTTCCTTATAAAAAAAGATAAGTGGACTTCCCATAAAAACTATGAAAATTCCTAAAAACTGTCGGCTATATTTAAGATTAAAATACTTATCCATTGTGCAAAATTACATACAAAATTGAAGTTTAGGGTTTTTAGAATTGGCTTATTTTTTTTCATAAACCCAGAAATTAATTCCTCCTTGATTTTCAAATGATTTGATTGGAGTAAATCTGTCCAACTTTTCGTCCGAAACAAAATAATGGTACTTGCCTTCGTCAAAACCTTTCATAGCATCACTCTTCAAAATACAATGACTCATATTATCTGTTTTGGAAAAATAATAATCTGTATCGAATTTTTTACCAGAATCCGTATCGATATATTTTAGTTCAACTTGGTATTGAGTATCAAATAGTCTCTCATCCTCAAAGGCAAAAGATTGAGCAATTATGGGCAGTGAAAACTTTGAAATGGAGTCAGAAACAGGGATTTTTAATAGTTTTGATAGTTTCTCAAAACGATATTTTTTACTTGCATTGGCTTGATATTCTCTCAACAAACAGTCTTTGTTTTTTGGCAATAACCCGTCAAAATCAAGGGGAAGAGCTATTCTTTCATTGTTAGTTGCCGATTTTACCCATGCTATAACATCTGCAATATTTTTTTGTTGAAAATATATAGTGGAATTATTGGCATAAATTTCTCCTAATGTATTCAAACAAAGTAAAAAAACAATCGACAAAAACGCCCATGTTCTTTTAGATTCATTTAATAAATTTATTAAGCCCATTATACCAAACCCAATCAAAATAAGAAACATAATCGCCATTGGGTAGGTATGCGTGATGTACAATTGAGCGGATTTGAGTGAGGTGTAAAGGAAGAAAAGCAAATTGCCGAGGAATAAAAAAATGATTATCTTTTTGTTGTAAAATCTAAAAATAAAATACGTACCCAATATCGAAAGTACGCTTAAAATAATATTAAAAGGTTTTGCTAAAAAAGCATTGATGTAGTCCATATTAAAAAAAGTCTCCATTTTGTTATGGTTCAACTTAGAAAATACACCTCCTAAAAATGATTTTAACACCACAAATAAATCCGTGATAAGAAAAGGCATTACAGCCACTAATGCAATCAAGAAATAAAATAGATATTTTAAATAATCACGCCATTTGTATTTTTCATCTTTAAGATAAACTAACAAACTGCCTACGACAAAAGGGGTTAGAAACACAAAAATTAATCGTTGACTAACGGTTAGAACAAATACAAATAAAATAAATAAAGCTGAATCAAGATTAATTTTTTCTGAAAAGAAAAGTCGGTACAAAATGTAGATAAATAAAGACCCCGATAACGCCTCTGGTCTGATCACAGGAGCATATAGCCATATCACATCAGCACTCAAACAAAGGAAAATTAAAATAAACCTAACGCCTTTATTCAATGCCTGATGTTTAGAATTAATGATAAATTTTGCCGTTTGGAATAATACAAACAAAACCAATAAAAGTTGAATCCAACGTTCCCAGACTACAAATTCTTCTCTATGGTTCAAATAATAGTAAGCATTTTTATCCACAATTTCGAGGATATTTTCAATAGATTTTATTGATGAAATTCCAGAAATTAATCGTACTCCGCACCACACCAAAAATAGTAAATAGGCAATTAGGGTACTCGGCACAGCCGCCCATTCCAAGGCTCTCGGCGTATTTCCATAAAGTAAAAAAATACCAGATTCACCAATAAAATTCTCATCAGTAGTATATGTAATCAAAGGTGGAGGTGAAAATATGCCAAAATATACACTAACGGTAAAGAATAGAATCAATATACAAGAAGAACTGATGGAAAGGCTACGGATTGAATACATGATTTGTGTTAGAGTTCGGATTAACCATTACAAATTTAATCAAAATGAATCAAATCAAAAAAGCCTGACAATCAACTGATTATCAGGCTTTGGTGATCCCGACAGGATTCGAACCTGTGACCCACAGATTAGAAATCTGTTGCTCTATCCAACTGAGCTACGGAACCGTTCAAAATAAAATAGTTATCAAATACATGATAACTATTTTAGTCGGGGTGGCAGGATTCGAACCTACGGCCTCCTGCTCCCAAAGCAGGCGCGATACCGGGCTACGCTACACCCCGAAAATAAAAACCATGTACAAAATTGAAGACTATAACCTTACATCTATCAATAATGCGGAGAGTGAGGGATTCGAACCCTCGGTACCCTTGTGAGGTACGGCAGTTTAGCAAACGGCTCCTTTCGGCCTCTCAGGCAACTCTCCTCAACACATATAAGTTTCTCTTTCGATGCCTTCATTGTGTTTAGGTTCTGCAAAGGTACGGTGTTTTTTGATAAAGTTGCAAGTTTGATGCCAAAAAAACTTGAAATTTTTTGAGACCGTTTTGTTAATAACTTCGTATTAAATTGACTAACAGGCAGTTATTAGACCTGTTTCATCAAAGTATTTAGAAAAAATGGACATTCAGAATAGTGGTATTTGTAATTTTGTTTGTCTAATTGTTGAAAACTAAATCATTCCCTACCGTAGAAATATGAAGTATCTTAGATTAATAATTATACTTGGATTAGCCAATTTTGTGTTCTCGTGTGCAAGTACGAGTGTGATGCGCTTACGCCCAATAGATCAAGAAAGTGTGTTTGACGGGGGTAAAGAAATCGTCAAACAAGAAAAGGACGGAATCAAGGTCGTTGCATCTTATGAAGGTCGCTATCAACAGTACATGATCTTTGATGTGGAAGTTTTTAATAAATCTACTCAATCAATGACGATTTCGCCCAAAAATTTTACTTTTTTGCCGCTTGATGAAAATAAACAAAATTTGCGTTCAGAGGATGGACAGTATATTCATAGCTATTACGGTGTTGAACCGCAGCAACAAATGAATCAAATCCAACACGAAATGGCGAATCAGGAGGCTAAGATAAAACGGGCGAGAATTATCAATACCGTTTTGATTGTAGGAGGGATTGTGGCTTTAATTGCCAGTTCTGGCAAAAGCTCAGAAGGGGCTTGGCGTACCGCACAGGCGGCTGAGATGGTGGTACAAGTGGCTCAGGTCAAGAGAATTATTGATCATGAAAACTATTTTTCAAGAATGGATAAATTGAATCGGGATGGGCAAATGTGGTCGCAAGAGAATTTTAGAACAACTACGCTTGCCCCAGGGGAATCTCTGCGAGGTGGGATTTTTTTGGAAGCTAACTCGAAAGCTAAATTTGTTCAAATTAACTATTTGACCGATAAAGAATCTATCAATTTCCTGTTTGAGCAATGGTTTGAAGAGAGGCGGTAATTTTGTATTTTTATTATAAATATTTGTTATTTTTATGAAAAGGCAGAAGATTATTTATGATTCTTCTGCCTTTTTTGATTTTTGATAATTCTTTTGATTAATTTGAAGAAGAAATTTCTCTCAAAAGTCTTTTTTTGTTGTAATTTTTCTGAAACAAAACCATTCAATCTATAATATTTATCAAAAATGGATTTCCAAAAAAGCACTCGGTTAGACTCTCTTCGTTACGATATCCGTGGACCTGTGTACGAAAAAGCCCTTCAATTACAGCGTGAAGGCTATAAAATCACTTCTTTGAATATTGGGAATCCAGCGGCGTTTGGCTTTGAAACGCCCGATGAGATTATTCATGACATCATTATGAATATCCGTAATGCACAAGGGTATGCCGACTCTCGTGGATTGTTTGCTGCCCGCAAAGCCGTGATGCAATATTATCAAAGTCGTGGAGTCAAAAATATTGATATTGAGGATATTTTTATCGGGAATGGTGTAAGTGAATTGATTGCTTTGGTGATGACGGCTTTGTTGAATCCAAATGATGAAATTTTGATTCCTTCACCCGATTATCCGCTTTGGACTACCTCTGTGGGGCTTGCTGGTGGTACGCCTGTACATTATGTATGTGATGAAGAATCTGACTGGAATCCAGATTTGAAGGATATTGAATCAAAAATTACTACTAAAACACGTGGAATTGTTTTGATAAATCCGAATAATCCAACAGGAGCAGTTTATGAAAAAGAGATTGTAGAAGGAATTGTGCGTTTGGCTGAAAAATATAAATTAATTGTCTTTGCTGATGAAATTTATGATAAGATTTTATACGACGATGCCATTCATCACTCAACAGCTGGAATGTCGGAGGAAACTTTGATTATCACGATGGGAGGAATGTCAAAAAACTATCGTGCTGCTGGTTTTAGAGGTGGTTGGATGATTTTGACGGGAGCAAAACACAAGGCAAAATCGTATATTGAAGGGCTTTCTTTTATGGCTTCGATGCGTTTGTGTTCTAACGTAATCACGCAATATGGTATTCAGACTGCTCTGGGAGGCTATCAGTCTATTAATGATTTAGTAACTCCTTCGGGGCGGTTGTATAAGCAAATGGAATTGTCGCATCAAAAATTAATTGATATTCCTGGAATTACTTGTGTACGTCCGAAGGGGGCAATGTATCTGTTTCCGAAGATTGATTTGAAGAAATTTAACTTTAAAAATGACGGTGATTTTGTATTGAGTTTATTGGAAGACCAACGCATTTTAGTAGTAGGAGGGAAGGGATTTAATCACAAAGAATCAGACCATTTTAGGATTGTTTTTCTTCCTCATTTGGAACAATTAGGCATTGCGATGGATAAAATAGCTTTACATTTTGAGAATAATCGGAAAAAATAACGTGGCTCGCCAATGATTGATATGTGATGATAAGTTCGACTTTGTATCCTACTTTAAACAGCTTCAATATTTTGTAAAATACTTATTAAACACTGTATTTAGTCATTTTAATTCTCTCAAAATTAAAATTCAAACATTAGGTAGAACAGTGTAGAACAATTCGTATTTTTCTGATACTTTTGTGCCAAAGATAAACAATAAATTTATGTTATTATTAGGTTTAGATTTGGGTACTTCTTCTATCAAAGCATCAGTTGTGGATGGTTCAACGGGTAAATTGGTTGCCTCTGCACAATATCCAGAAGTTGAGAATAATATTTCATCTCCTCATTTGGGATGGGCAGAACAAGACCCCGGAATGTGGTGGGATTGCATCCAAAAGGCAATTTTGAAATGTAATGCTACCCAAAAATATAATCCAAAAGATATTCAATCCATCGGGATTTCCTACCAAATGCACGGTTTGGTGATGGTTGATAGAGATTTACGAGTGCTTCGTCCTTCCATTATTTGGTGTGATTCACGTGCTGTAGAAATTGGTAAAAAAGCCTTTGAAGCCATCGGAGAAAAACAGTGTCTCTCGCATTTATTAAATTCTCCTGGAAATTTTACTGCATCTAAATTAGCTTGGGTCAAAGAAAATGAACCAAGAATTTATGGTTCTGTCTATAAAATCATGTTGCCTGGCGATTATATCTCAATGCAAATGACGGGCGAAATTACCACTTCAAATTCATCATTATCCGAAGGAATATTTTGGGATTTTAAAACCAATTCACTATCAAAAGACGTGATGAAGTATTATGGTTTCGCTTCAAATATACTTCCAGATATTCGTCCTGTTTTCTCCAATCACGGGGGATTAAAAAGCTCAATTGCTGATATTTTAGGACTAAATTCAGGTATTCCAGTTACGTATAAAGCAGGTGACCAACCCAACAACGCCCTGTCTCTCAATGTGTTAGACCCTGGCGAGTTTGCGGCAACGGCTGGAACTTCGGGGGTAATTTATTCAGTTTCTGACCAAGTAAGCTACGACCCAAAATCTCGTGTAAATACCTTTGCCCACGTCAATCACCAAATGAATAATGAAAACCGTTTGGGAACGTTACTGTGCATAAACGGTACAGGAATTTTGAATCGTTGGGTGCGTGATAACATTGCGGGAGGCATGAATTACCAAACGATGAATGAATTAGCTTCGACTGTATCAGAAGGTGCGGAAGGATTGAGAGTTTTACCGTTCGGAAATGGTGCTGAAAGGGTTTTAGAAAACAAAACGATTAATTCAACTTTGCAGGGCATCAATTTTAACATTCATACCAATGCCCATATCATCCGTGCGGCACAAGAGGGAATCGCTTTTTCTTTGAAGTATGGAATGGACATCATGGCAGAGAACGGAACTTCTCCGTCCGTGATTAGGGCAGGTAAAGCGAATATGTTTTTGAGTGATATTTTCTCTCAAACGCTCGTGAATGTAACGGGCGTGAGCGTTGAGTTATATGATACCGATGGAGCAAAAGGTGCAGCATTAGGTGCAGGAATAGGAAGTCAGTATTTCAATACGCCCAAAGAAGCATTTGTAAACATGGAAAAAATCGGACTCATCGAACCAAATGCCTCAAAAATAAGTAATTATCAAGAAATTTATGCTGACTGGAAGGCGTATTTGCTGACAAAATTGTAATTCTACTCTCAGTAATGGCATTTATCTACGGAACTGTGTATTTATTAATGCAGATTTATTTTTAGGATAAAATTAGCCCTACCAAGCGTTTTGAACGCTTGGTAGGGTTGAGAATCCAATTAATTTTGACTTTGCATTAATAAGTACATACTTCCGTTTATCTATTTAAAAACTAATTCCTTTTTTTAAGAACAACATTCATTGGTATATTTGTTAGAGTTTTAAAACAAACATACTAATGAATAAAATCGTTATCGCCTTTATCTTATTTAGTCTGGTACAAAATTTTTCCACCTTTGGTCAAAGAATTTACTCAGTTGTTTTCAATCAACTTCCTCATGAATCACAACTTTTCCCCAGAAATGACAAAAATTTAGCATTATTACCAATCTCAGGCATAATTGATATTCCAGATTGGTCTTATATGTCTGTTGTATTACTAAGAGAAGGCAAGCGTGTTGCATATCATAGGTCAAACTTTGTTTATCCTAAGAATGGTAATATTGCACCTTTCCAGTTCCCAGATTTAACAATTAAAGCCGAACCAGCAGAATACGAATGTCAAGTGTATGCTTGTAAGGGTAAAGATTCTGTCCTGATGGTTTCAAGGAAACATCTTGTTGCGGGAGATTTTTATATCATAAACGGTCAATCTAACGCCACTGCATACGGAGTTGGTAATTTTCCTTATACATATAAAAATAAATACCTTCGTACATTTGGCTTGTTTTCAAATGGCTTAAATTTATCAAATGCTGATACGCTCTGGAATTCGCCAGATGTACTCCCTCCTTATGTGGGTGCTTGGGGTTTGCAAATCCAAAGAGCTATTATAGAAAATCATGGCATCCCTACGTGTTTTATTAATGGCTCAGTACCAGGTGCTCACATTAGTAACCATCTTCAGAGAGATGGCAGTAATCCATCCAATATACAATCTCTCTATGGATCCTTGCTTCAAAGGGTCATAAAAGCAAAGGCATTGAACCATATTAAGGCTTTTATATGGTTTCATGGAGAAGGTGATATTTTATCAAATTCAGAAACTTATCCAGAAGACTTTACGAAACTTTATGATTATTGGAAATTAGATTATCCTTCTATCCAAAAAATTATCATAATGCAAAACAATGTACATTTATCGAATAGTACTACTGGGGGAGCTATTAGAGAGTTTCAAAGAAAAACAGGCTCGGTTTTTCCTGATGTAAATACTTATGCAGTTAATGGTGCAAGTGGATTTGATGGGAATCACCACAGTAGAGAGGGATATATTCAAATAGGTCAAGAAGTTTATGAAATTTTAGCACCACTCTTTTATAATGTAGTGGACAAAACAAACGTACATTCTCCAAACATTGAACAAGTCTATTTTGGAAATGATAAACATGATTCAATTGTCTTAGAATTTGATAAAAATCAAGAAATGGTAATTGGTACTGATACAACCGTTCAAGGGCAGGCAACTGGAATTAAAATTGTCAAAAAAGTTCAAGATTATATTTACTTCGATAATGACATAACCAAGATAGCACCAATTATAAGTATTTCAGCAAATAAAAATAAAGTATTTATAACATTTAAAGAATCCATCAAATACACAAAAATTTGTTATTTACCTCATTCTTTTTATACACCAGAGGTTAATTTCTTTATTGGTCCGTGCCTAAAAAATATTGCAGGCAGAAGAGCTTTTTCTTTCTATAATGTACCCATCGGTAGTAAGGTTGCCACCTTAGAAAGTCCTGTATTAACAAAAAATGTTAATTATTTCAATCAAATTCAATTGAAATGGACAAGTATAAGTAATGCGTCTAAATATATCCTTCAACGAAAAACAAATAATAAAAGTTACTCCCAAGTTGCCAACGTCGATGGCTTGACTACTGAGTGGATTGATACCCAATTACAAGCAAATACAATTTATACCTATCGAATAAAAGCACAGAATATCTTCTTAGATTCAGACTATTCTACTGAAATTCAAGCAGTTACTCCTGCGTATTTGTCTAATCCAAATCTTATTTCAAAATTAGAGAATCTTAATAATATAAAATTATCTTGGGAGTTAGTACCAAATTCAAATAACTATACTTTAGAAAAAAGTACAAATAATAAACCTTATGAGATTCTGAAAATTCTTTCAAATCAAACAATTGAATACTTAGATAAGGACATCACGTATGGAACTGTATATAATTATAAAATTAAAGCAGTCGGTAATCAGACTGAATCTCTGTCAAGTAATGCTGTGATTACGACTCCCAAAGAATTAGAGACACCTCTTTTAAAAGCATCAGTCATAAATAAAAACTCTTTGAGCATCGTTTGGAAAAAATCAATAGGAGCTACCTATTATTATTTAGAACGTTCGAGTGGAGTCTCATCTTTTGAAAAAATAAGTCAATCAGATTCTTCCAAGATCAGTTTTACAGATATTAACCTAATTGAAAATACAAAATACAGCTATCGAATTAAGGCTTCGGGTAATTTCACTGAATCTAAATTTGATACTTTATCAATCAAAACTCCCGACTATTTAGCAAACCCTGAGCTCACAGCGGAAGCCATAACTTATGAAGGTG
>JAYUOX010000168.1:0-4726 GCA_043760595.1 Cytophagales bacterium | reverse complement strand
TATTACCAATATTTTGATGGATAAAGGATAATTTTTTTGATTTTTCAAGTAAATCAAATGCAAACTTCCTTTGTGATATTACCTCTTCAGGTGGTGGTTCAAGACTGAACCAAGGTTCTCCTTCTACATTACTGTATTTTTCAATACCAGTTGCTATTATTTTTGAACCATCATAGAATGTTAAATCATTTGTTTTCTTGTTAAACTTTACTTTAAACTGAGCATTAGAAGTAAAATAGAAAAATAATAATACTGAAAGTGTTAAAATCTTCATTTTTTATTAAATTTTAATTGTGGTTTCTCTTCAAGATTTTCTAAAAGAGGATATTAATAATACTTAAAAACTCACACCAATTCCCCTTTCCCCTCCAACTTTTTAAAGAAATCATACATCGGATTTACGTCAAATCGAATAAATTTTTGCCATAATTTTATTGCCTTCGTTATCAGCTGACTTTCAATCAAAAATCCATCGTGACCGTACAAGGAATCTAACGACTGGAAAGTGGAATCTGGAATATGTTTTGCTAAAAATGCCTGTTCATTTATCGGAAACAAAGAATCTGACTTTATTCCCATTACCAAAGTCCTTGATTTTACTTGGGATAATGCTTGAATTGCTCCGCCACGTCCACGCCCAACATCCTGAGAATCCATCACTTGCGAGAGTACATAATACGAAAAAGCATTGAATCGTTGTGCCAATTTTTCACCTTGATAACGTTGATAAGTTACCGCCCTGTGCGACTTCCCCAGCGGTTCATCTCGACGGGCTTGTGTAACGCCATACGTTTCATAATTTCGATACGAAATCAATGCCGTTGCTCTTGCTGCACTCATGCCTTTGAGTCCCGCCTGAGCATTGCTTTCTACCCAAGTTGGATCAACTTCAATTGCCATTCTTTGTGATTCGTTGAAGGCAATTCCCCAAGGAGAATGCTGTGCATTAGTAGCGATAAGTATCAGATTTTCAATGAGTTCTGGTTGAGAGATTGCCCATTCAACACTCTGTTGTCCGCCCAGAGAACCTCCGATACAGGTATAAATCTGATGTATTCCAAGGTGTTCACGGAGTATATCGAAGGAATTAACAATGTCTCGAATCGTGATTAAGGGGAAGTCGTGATAGTATGGTTGTCCAGTTTCAGGATTAATCGAAAGTGGTCCCGTAGAGCCATAATGCGAACCCAAAACGTTTACGCAAATGATAAAATGTTTATCGGGGTCAAATAATTTCCCACGACCTACCAAGCCCTGCCACCAGTCCTCCGCATCCTGCGAACCCGTAAAGGCATGGCATACCCACACCACATTTGAACAGTCGGAATTGAGTTCGCCCAATGCTTGATAACTCAATTCAAGTTCGGGCAAAATGCCTCCTGCTTCTAATGGGAAGGGGTTTTTGTGTTTGTATGTGTATGTATTGTTCAATTTAATATTTCCAGTTTTTGCAGTAAAAAGGTAATCTTATATTTTAGCTTAATTTATTTCTAAAAGACTTTTCAAAATCATATTAATTACCGTAAAACGTTGAATGTCAATTATTTAATTATTGGAAAAAAGATTCGAGTGCAAATTCCCCCTTTGAAGGTGGGCGACCGACGTTCGGCAGGGGGGATGTAAAAACTACGACTTGAAAGAATCCCTACTCGCCTCCACACAAATCATAAGCTCCTCCAAAACCCAACCCATTTTCTGCTTCACATCAATGTCACTAAATCGAATAAATCTAACTCCAAGATTCTCTAAAATTAACTGTCGGTTTTGGTCATAATCCTGTTTTTCATCATGGCTACTTCCATCAACTTCAATGGCTAACATCAATTCATGGCAATAAAAATCAACGATAAAATTATCAATTGGCACTTGCCGATGAAACTCCACTCCCATAGTTTTCCCTTTTATTTTCAACCAAAGTAAAACCTCTGAAAGCGTTGAGTTCTTCCGTAATTCTCTGGCAAATTCTTTTAATTTCGGATTGTAGGGAATGATTTTATTTTTCATATTTGATTGATAGTGAATTAGTTATGTATTTTTTAGCGTTTTACATCCCCTGCCCCCTTCAAAGGGGGAATTTCCAAGTCGTAGATTTTTTCTAAAAATTAGATTTTGGGGTTCATAGCTTTAAATTTCAATGCTAAATATATATCACATTATGTCAAAAGTGTTTATTTAAAAAATATCACTTATTTGAATATTAAGTATCTGACAATCAATAATTTAATTCACTGAAAAAATCTATGAGTTAGAAATTCCCCCTTTGAAGGGGGTAGGGGGATGTAAAACTGTGAATTAGAAAATCTATTATTAACTCAATTACTCAGAAATACCCTCTCTGAATAACAAACCAAGTTGTTCCAAAGAAAGCCAAAACCTAACAGAACTGTCAATCTAATTTTTAACATTTTATTTTAAATCTCCAAAACCTTTACAAATCCACAATCCAATTGCAAATCTATCAAGATTTTACGTTCCCACTAAGCCCCCAATGCCGCAATAATATCTGCCTTAATATCCTCAATATGTTCAATTCCCAAAGAAATTCTCAACATATTTGGCTCAACGCCCGCTGATTTTTGTTCACTTTCAGATAATTGCGAATGCGTTGTTGATGCTGGATGAATGATTAAAGTTTTGGAAGCATTCAGACAATCTTTAACGCAATCTCAATATGCCCCAAATGATGTTTTAAATGCCAAACCGACATATCAATTGCCTGTGGAATGGTTACGTGAATTTGTCGGAAAGGATGATAGTATGTTTTGTGGTATTCGCTTTCTGCAATATTTTCAGCCAAATATGCATAGCGATTATGCGTACACTCAATCATCTGCAAAGAATTCATAATTGGAGCTTTGGCAGAATCCGCTAAGGCTGCAAGGGCATTTACATTACCAAAAAGCCCAACTGGACTACCTTCTGTAAGAGCCTGTTTAATTCTAATAAAATGCCACATATGCGTATCTGCCACATGATGCACCAATTGGCGAATCGTCCACGAACCTTCACGATACGTTTTCTCTAAATCTTCGTCTGAAAGATGTGAAGTTAATTCCCTGTATTTCAAGGCATAAGCTAAAATATCAGTAATATTTTGCTCAATTTCTTCGGGTGAATAATGGTCTTTTGAAGCCCACTTTCCGATGGGGTACTGGATTTGTTCGAGTGTCATGCGATTGTTTTTTTACTTGAAAATTGAATGTTTGCATAATTCATGGCATGACTTTGAGTCCTACCCGATATACACATCTTTTAAATGTTCTTTGATTTATTGTAATTTAGCGATAAAAATGCTTTTAGAGAAACGATTGTCTCGCCAATATGATTGTTTAGTATCAGCAATGGAGGTTCAACGCACCGTAGTGTTGAAACACTTATCATCTAATCGTAATGAAGAAATTGGCTTTGGTCGCTTTCTTCGTAATCCTCGTGTATTGATGTCGTCTATACTCTCAGAAATAACTAAAAATGTTTCTCATAGCGTATCGGGTAAGTCCATTTTACTTATCGAAGATACCACTGAGCTTGGTTTTGGGTTACATTCAGGTATCAAAGACATTGGTAAAGCAGGTAAAGATAATACTGACGGTTTTTATAGCCATCCTGTTATTGTTTTAGATGCTAATGTTCAACATTGTTACGGATTAGCCCATTGTCATATCTTTAATCAAAATCATACCTTAAAGGATATGGGTTTGGATATGAAAGCTCGCAAACGGCTCACCAATAAAATTCCGTTTGAAAATAAAGATAGTTATCGTTGGCTTGAGAGTATTCAACACGCTCATCAGGCTTGCCATTTAGCCGAATCAATGACTGTTATTGCAGACCGAGAATCCGATATTTATGAAGCCTTACATTCCTTTAAGAATGAGTTAAATATTGACTTCCTGATTCGTATGCGAATAAACCGACCCATTGAGACAGATATAAAAGGGCAAAAAATAGCAGATATTTTATTGAATACTCCTGTTAATAAATCCTATAGAATCAAATTGCCAGCCACCGATAAACGCAGTAAGCATGAAGCAGAATTAGACGTTAAATGGACTGAAATGCTGATAAAAAGACCCGTAAATCAACCCTTTAATTGCCTACCAAAGTCTATTAAAGTAACCGTAATTGAGCTAACAGAACAACCTAAAACAGTGGTCAATCATCAAGAGCCTATTCATTGGATTTTACTGACCTCTCATAAAATAGAAACCTTTGAGGATGCTTATAAACTCATTCAATGGTACACTTGGCGATGGTTTATCGAACAACTTTTTAGACTCCTTAAAACACAAGGGCTGAATATGCTCGGTTCAACTTTAACAACTTATGAAGCACTAAGTAAACTATCATTATTAGCTTTGGAGGCTTCTGTAAGAGTTTTACAGTTACTCATAGCCCGAGATTCCGATACGCAACAGCTCATAGAGACCGCCTTTTCAGCGCAAGAAATTGAGGCTTTAACAGTACTTTCTCCAACATTGGAAGGCAATACAGAAAAACTCAAAAACCCTTACAATCCATTAGAATTAAAGTTTGCCATCTGGGTAATAGCACGATTAGCAGGATGGAGTGGCTATCAAAAACAAACACCCCCTGGACCAATTACGCTACATCGTGGATTACTCAAATTCAAACAGATATTTGAGGGTTTTAAAATCGCTAAATCAATACATCAAAGAACAGATTGAAAGATGTTTATATCGGGTAGGACTTTGAGTCATGCCATGAA
>JAYUOX010000167.1:0-4727 GCA_043760595.1 Cytophagales bacterium | reverse complement strand
TTAAATATTAATGTTACGAAAATAGGTACAGAGTAGCAAACGTTGCCCGCCCCAATATTTGTAGTATTTATGTTGATTCCGTCTCGAAGGTACAGAGTACCGCAATATCATTGGTTTTAATATTACGGTACTCTGTACCTTTGAGACCCTATCATCCAAAATACTACAAATATTGGGGCGGGCAACGTTTGCTACTCTGCACCTTTGCGTAACCATCAGTTAAATAGATATGTCCTTTCTGACTACACCCATTTCACTCCCAAACAAATCCAAAACCTGATTTACTTTATCCAGCCTTAACGTAGGTTTTCCTTGTTCCATATCACGCACAAACCGAAGACCAACCCCCGCTTTTTCAGCGAGATCAGTCTGAGTTAATCCTAAATTCTTTCTTTTTTCCTTAACAAACGGAGCAATTTTCATAAATATTTATACCCGAAAAGGTATAATTTAGTTTTATTAACTAAAGTTAGACCTTTTCGGGTATAAAAATAAGGGGTGGTTTGCATTGTTTTTATGCTTAATCTGCGGAATGTGGGGTAAAAAGGGTAGATTCCGCAGAATTAGCTTTCTTAATCTGCGGAATGTACCCTTCTCACCCCACATTCCGCAGATTATAGAGAAATCGTTGTTAGTCTTTTAAAAAAAATCTACAACAAAACCACCGTCTCATCACCACTTATGTTTCTGATTTTTAGGCGTTTAGGTTCTTTATCTGAACTAATTTTGCCATCCCAAAAGGTTTTGGTTTTTGTGCCGTTGTTAATGACGTACCCCAATTTATCAATCTTTATTTCGGTTGAACTGTGCCATTGTCCTTCGGAGTTTTCGCAGTCGAGGGCGATGAGTTCTATCAACTCCAAACCTTCTTCGCTGATGTTGATGGGACTGAATTTTTTGCCCTTCGTCAAGGATTGAAGATTGCCTTTTTGATTAAATTCATTGATTTTCTGAATCAATCTATCACTCGTAAAATTGATAATGGATAATTGATATTGCTTCGCTTTATTCACCGTTAGCCATTCACCGTTTACCGTTACAATATCCTCCATTACCACTTCATGCAAGAGATTTTTTAGGTCTTTCAGTTCGACCTCAACCTCAGTGGCGTTGTTGTTGCGGATAAAACTTTCTAAATCCTTTTGGTCTTCAATGTCGATGTAATAGACAATTACCTTTTTGACAACGCTTTCAAGATTCTGTAATTCTTGATTAATGATGGTATTGACGGCAGGAATATCCAAGACTTTTTCCTGTGTATTGAGCAAATTAGGCACATATACGGGTACGATGCCCTCTTTACTATCCGATATTGCCCCAAACCAAAAATTACTCACGCCCACCACCTTTTTTTGTAAGCCAGGAATCAGCATTGCCAATTTATCCATCGTTTGTTGGGGATTACGGAACAAACTCACGCCATCTTTTATCTCCATAATTTGAAAGTTAGCGTTACTTTCTTTCAATCTATCCCGCACGGTTTGAATACTGTTGATACCAATATCTACGTGAATAAATTTACGCCCCAAATCATGGGCAACTTTTGCCGTAACACCACTACCTCCAAAAAAATCAGCGACTACCATGCCTTCATTGCTACTGGCTTCTATTACTCTTTTTAGAAGTGCCTCGGGTTTTTGAGTGGAATAATCAACACGTTCAGTAGCCATTGGATTGATTACAAAAATATCAGTCCATAAACTCTGAGCTGGCTGTCCTTCGTATTCATTGAGATATATTTTTCTATAAATTCTTTCTCCATTTTCAGGAAAGTATAATTTCCCTTCGTCGTCCCATTTCTTCATAACAGATTCAGCAATAGACCAACCATTGGGAGGAGCATTATATCCTTTGTATTTGTATTTTAGATTCTCCCGATAATTTGGACTAACAATTGGAGATTTCATATATTTTCTTCCGTCACCATCATCATTAACAAAACGCTCTTCGATATATCTTTTCACATCTGGACTGTCCAAAACGAATTGTCTTTTGAAGATATGATTCAGCCCTTTTGCATAGAAAAAAATGGTATCGGTTGCCACGTCATACTGACCCTCTGGATTAGAACTTCCTCCTTTTCTTTTCCAAACTATTTCGTTTTTAAAATTATCCTCTCCAAAAACTTCATCCATTAATACTTTGACATAATGCCCAATATGCCAATCTAAATGAACATAAATACTTCCCGTTTCACTCATCACACTTTTAATAGCCATCAAATTTTCATACATCCAGTTGAGGTAATCTTCTTTTTGCCAAATATCGCCGTACATTTTTTCTTCAAATGCTTTCAAGTCGTCGAGTTCCATTTCTTGTTCGGCTTCGGCAATTTTCTCGGCTAATTTGGGATTTTTGCGGAGATATACTTTTTTGGCATAGTCGGCACCGCTGGCAAAAGGTGGGTCAATATACACCAAATCCACTTTTATGTTTTGTTCTTTCAAATACGCACAGGCAGACACACACTCGCCACGGATGACAAGCCCCCCAACCCCCAGAGGGGGAGCTTTCGAGTCCGATTTTAACTCCCCCTCTGGGGGCTGGGGGGCTACTCTGGGGGTTAGGGGGGCTTTTACTGTTTCCAATATTTCAACTTCATAAAAAGGCATACCTCGCTTGATACGGTCAAAAACTTTATCGTTTTCACGGTAACGCAATACTCGTTGTGTACGGGTGATATTATCTAAAACGGCTTGACCTTCAACGGTGTTTGGGTAGTATGGAATGTATTTAATGGGCATGGGTTATTTCTTTTTTTCTATTTTTTCAGTTGTTTCCAAAATGGAAATATCTCAATTTAATTTTGAATATTTAAGTTACCGAGGATTACTCGGCAACTGTAAATTGGGTTAAGGGTATTGTTTAGATTTTATAGAAAGGTCGGAATTTCCGATTATTCTCTCATGTTATCCAAAGTTTAAGGTTAAGCATCTCCGATGCTAAGACTGCCATTTTTTATACTTTCTACAAAGGTTGCTCTGGGCGGCAATCCGCTTCTCCGAAGTAATCATTTTCCATTACTTCGGAGAAGTATAACCTTTGTAGTAAAGAAACATAGAAATAAGATAGCATCGGAGATGCTTAACCTTAAAGATTCCGTGGTTTCAAAGATTATGCACCACCGTTCTAAATCTGACATCATGTACAGCGAACCTTGTTTAATCGTTAAAAAACGTGTTAATTCTTTGGTTCAATGTATTAATATTGGTCATAAGGTCTTTGCTGTCTTCAAGATACAGAAAATCAAAGCGTTGATACCCAAATTTTTCTTGGTTCAATTTTAAGAAATCTGTTTCCACGTATTTTTTCTTTTTCTGAAAAACCTTGTCTTCGGCATACAAAGCACCCTTGGTTTCGATGAGCAAAACCTTATGAATTTCAGCTTTTTCAGTACGTTTAATTATCAAAAAGTCGGTTGTATATTTTCCAATATTTTTCCAATATTTGCCTTCTTTGGCAAAGCAATTTATCACAAATTCGGATAAACCACGCTCGCCGTTATAGTATATTTCTAAGTTTTTGCTTTTGAAATCCGCTAACTGCAATGTCTTCTGAAAAGTTTCCATTTCGAGATTACTACTACCGCTTCCGCCAAAATTATAAGGCAGATAATGAAAGGTTTGGTTTTTGGATTTTACGGACAGAGAATAATCTTTGGTGGCTTTAAAGGCTTCATAATCAGGCACAAACGCTCCCATTCCTTGACTTTCGAGATTATCTTTAATGATTTTATATGCTTTATCCATTTCAGCAAAATCAACTTCAACGCTTTCATTTTTAAGGTCTAATTTCAGAATTTCAGCAACATCTTTTTCATCTGGATAGAGTTTATTATTCTTCTCAACTTCTGATAAATGCTCTGAAATAAGTAATTGTGCTTGTTTTGGTATAATTTCTGATTCCGTTTGCAATTCCCGTTTCACACTAAACGCTACTCTAATACGAGATTGAATTTCATAAATGTCATATAAGTCGTTAAAGAAAAGTTTTTCGTTTTTTGGGTATGAAATCGTTTCAAAAATTTCTTTGAGTTCAATATCGTATTGGTGCAAAGCTGTTTCAGTAATCAAGCCAAAACTTTGCCTTGAAGTATCAAAAATCCATTGATTATAATTGGCAAAGGCAATGCCTGTTTCGTTAATAAAATCAATCGTTCCCGTGTCTATATTTGCAATTTCGGAGGTACTTATCAAAGCTGACTCTTTGTACTTTTCTAAGTTTTTGATAATTACTTTTAACTTTGTTTTGGTATTGGCAGATTCTTCTTCATCAACGCTTTGGTAGGTAACTTTCATTTGGTAAAATTCCACCGTGGGCATTTCCAAATATTCCATTCTACTCTGGCGAGCTACGATTTCAGTTTTACCTATTCTTTTGGCTTGATTCAGTTCGTCAATCGTAATGTTTTGTTCTTGTTTTAGCTGTTTGTTCAATACCTCGGCATTGTCTTTATTCAGCCAAATCAGGGCGGTTTCGTCAGCATTTTTTGTAACCTGTCTGAGGCATCGACAAGAGGTTTGCAGAATCATATTTTGTGGACTATCGCCCTTCTGAGAGAGAATTACCCCCGTCAAACTCGGGCAGTCCCAACCTTCTTTACCTACTTGTACGAGCAGAATATACCGTTTTTTTGAAATCGGTAAATCCAGAGAACGGAATTCCATTTCATTTTCTTTGGGGAGCGAATAGGTTTTATTTCCCCCGTGAAATTTCAAGATTTCATT
>JAYUOX010000166.1:0-14100 GCA_043760595.1 Cytophagales bacterium | reverse complement strand
TTCGTAAAAAAACCTCAATCCGTCTCTTTTCAACTGAAAAAGGACGAATTGAGGTAGAAAAATAAATTTTCAGATTATAAGCCCAAAATCCGCTTATTCAATTCTATATCAGCACCACCACCTGCAAAATCATCAAATACTTTTGAGGTTGCTTGAATGATGTGAGATTCAATAAAGGGAGCTCCTTCCTCGGCTCCTTGAACGGGGTCTTTCAAAGCACATTCCCATTCCAAAACCGCCCAACCATCGAAACCGTATTGTGTTAATTTAGAGAAAATGGAAGCAAAATCTACCTGACCATCACCCAAAGAACGGAAACGTCCCGCCCGATTTACCCACGACTGATACCCACCATAAACCCCTTGCTTTCCCGTAGGATTAAACTCAGCATCTTTCACGTGGAAAGCTCTGATTCTTTCGTGATAAAAATCTATATATTGCAGATAATCAAGGCATTGCAACACAAAATGTGATGGGTCGTATAACAGACAAGCCCTTGCATGATTATTTACTTTTTCCAAAAACATCTCATACGTAACGCCATCGTGCAAGTCTTCGCCTGGGTGAATTTCGTAGCAAACATCGACTCCACATTCGTCAAAATGATTCAAAATTGGCATCCAACGATTGGCTAATTCTGTGAAGCCCATGTCTACCAAACCTTGTGGACGTTGAGGCCAAGGATACATGGTGTGCCAAAGCAACGAACCTGAAAAAGTAGCATGAGATTTCAGTCCTAAATTCTGAGAAGCCTGTGCTGCCCATTTCAATTGTTGAATCGCCCATTCAGTACGTGCCTTCGGATTTCCTTTCACAGAATCAGGAGCAAAACCGTCAAATCCTGCATCGTAGGCAGGATTTACCGCCACTAATTGCCCTTGCAAGTGCGTTGATAACTCCGTGATTTGCAAGCCTTTATCGGCTAATTTACCCGTGAGTTCATCACAATACGTTTTGGAAGTAGCCGCTTTTTCAAGGTCAATGGCACGAGGGTCCCAAGTTGGGATTTGTACACCTTTGTAACCTAAACTTGATACCCAATCCGTGATGGAATCAAGGGAATTGAAGGGGGCTTTATCGTCTAAAAATTGGGCTAAAAATATAGCAGGACCTTTGATTGTTTTCATGGGTAAGTTTTTGTTAATAGATTGTTTGCTTTACTATTAAATTCATGCGTTTTTATGAGGGGTAAAAATACGAAAAATATTAGCAGTGAGTTGTTTTACCTACAAATAAATCGTTATCAAAAACAAAAAAAGCCTGATTTTTGGTCAGGCTCTTCGTAAATTATGATAGCATTTTCTCTAAAACCCAATCCTCAAATTACTCCCCGTGCCAAAACTCACATTGCCTACGTTATTGATGCTTTTGACTAAGTAAGTGGAAGTATTTGGTAGAGAAACTATATGCCCAAGATTCACTTTTATGTTGTCAGAAATATTTGGAGTTCGCAAGCAATTCCATACGCCAGAGTTGTTCCAAAGCCCCGTTTTGGCACTTTCCATCGGACTTATTGAACTCACAATAAATGGCTGAGACGTTGATGAACAACCATTTACGGTGTTGGTAACGGTGTATGTTCCAAGCCCGTTAATAGAAAGGAAAGAGCTATTCGTTCCAATATTTACGCCATCTTTTTTCCATTGATACGTTCCTGTGTTACTGATAAAATTAGTTAAAATCGAAGCTCCTTCACCGCAAATATAGCCAAATGGACTGTTTGGAAAAATAATTGAAGCTACGCCATTCTGTATTTCGATGGGGTTACTCGTACCTGTACAAGTACCTTGATTTACAATAATCTGATACGTACCATTCTGAGTTGGGTTATAAAAAGTATTGACTGCACCCGCTACATTCACGCCGTTTCTTTGCCATTGATAAGTACCTCCATTGACTGAGGAAGCAAATAATGAGGCAGAAATTAGATTACAAGATACATTATTTGTAGTACTTGCGGAGGTTACTCTCGGTGTTAAAGTAGTTGAACTCAGAGACACGGGTATATAATTCGTTTCAACATTACACGCTCCCTGAGTCATTTTTACATTGTATCTTCCTGCAAGAGAGGCACTATAAACGGTGGAAGTTGCACTTGGAATTAATACATCGTCTTTATACCATTGATAAGAACTAAAATTACCATATCCTACATTCAAATTGACAGTAGAACCATTGCATAAGTTTGACCCTGATAAACTTGAATTAGTGAAGGAAGGGCTTGGTGTTGTTCCTAAATCCAAGGTCAATATGGGCGAAGCAACCACACAACCGCCCAAGGTGGTAATATCAGCACTGTAAGTTCCTATTGCGGTTGGTTGATAAGTGGCGGTATTTGCCCCAGCAATGACTAAACCTGCATTTTTCCATTGATATTGATAAATCCCTGCTTTGGGATTGATGGTGAGTGTTGTATTACTACCATTACAAGCAGATAAACTTAAATTTGAACTATTACTAAATCCACCAATAAACCCAATTGAAGGAATTAATGAAGAAGTTGAAGTAACAGGTACTGCCGTCGAACTGTACGTACACGCTCCTTGTGTGGCGGTGAAGGTATAGTTACCAACAGTTGTGGCAGTGTAAGAACGAGCATTGATATTCGGAATCAGTACATTGTCTTTATACCATTGATGGACAAATGAACTTCCTAAATTGGTATTCAGCGTGACATATCCATTATCACAAAGTCGATTGCTTGATGGTGATGAGATTACGCTTGGGCTGGCATTTCCAATGGTTATAGGGATAGCTGAGGACGAAATCGTACAAGTTCCCAAAGTTGCTTCCAATGTGTAATTCCCCGATGCAGTAGTAGTATAAAAATTCTGATTCGTACCAATATTAACCCCATCTTTTTTCCATTGATAAGTATAAGGCAACTTTGTGGTTAGGTTTGGAATTGTTGAACTTAACAGCACTTCCGTACATCCAAAAGTGCCATTTGCAGTGTTCACAACGATATTATTTCCTGAATTATACATCGTAAAAACACTTGATAAAGCGGATTGGGATGTTCCCACAATCAACTGAACTTGATAATTTCCTGCATCCGTTATAAAAAAGAAACGACTCGTTTGTCCTACTAACAACACGCCATCTTTATACCATTGATACGTTACCGTAGGATATGTGGATGATTGATTAGCTGTAAAAATCATCTGTTTACCATTTCCTGCACAAATCGTTCTGTCTGATGTATAGGAAGTAATAAAAGGCGTATTGATTGAAGTAGTTGTGGTAGTGGAACAATCTTCATAAACCGAAAAGCTACTCGTAGTAATGGTTTTTGTTCCTTTAGTAATATCCAAAGTATAAACTGCGGGTACGTTGGTGGTATAAGTTGAAAGTGTTGCTCCTGAAATTGCTATGCCATTTCGTTTCCATTGATAAGTATAATCCCCACAGGCTGATGAAGCACTTAAAGTTGTTGTGGCTGAACCACAAAAACGACTATTTCCCGAGATGGTAGGATTTCCTAATTCTCCAAATATTTGTTGAACCTCATTGGAAGTAGCCGAGCAAGTCCCCTGTGTGAATCTGACTTGATATTTCCCTGTTTGGGTTGTATTGTAAAAATTTGCTGTTGCCAAAGGAATATCAACGCCATCTTTTATCCATTGGTAAGCTACGGAGGTAAGAGTACTACCACCACTTAATTGAGATGAACTCCCTGAACAAGCAACCTCATTGATGAAACCCTCGTTAATTATAGGAGAAGCAATTGCCGTCCCAATCGTTAGTCTCAGCGGTGCGGAAGTAGATGTACAAGCTCCTTGACTAACTCTGAGGGTGTATAATCCAGCGGTATTTGCTAAATATGAAAACGGACTTATAACCGAGGGAATGTCAACACCATCTTTTATCCATTGATAACTCAAACCCGTTCCGCAACAATTTCGACCTTGGGTAGAGCTATTGAAGATATTGTACGTAGCTCCCGTACAAATACTAATGTCCGCATTCAACAAAGGAGGCGTAAGGCTACCAATTCTCAATGCAACAGGCGTAGTTACTCCTGTACAAGCACCCTGAGCAATTTTCACGGAATAATAGCCCGTTTGTGAAGCCGTATAAGTAGCATTGGTTTCTCCCGAAATATCAACACCGTCTAATTGCCATTGAAACGTTGAACTTGCCGAGCGTTGTGAAGTTGAAAGTATCATTGAACCACTACAAATATTGAAGGGTTGAAAATAAGCATTATAATTGGCAGAAGCATCCGTTCCACCGGATACTGCAGTATTATCCAATGAGTTAGCACCCGTTACGGTTGATAAAGTTGAGCTTGTAGATGTTACAACAGAAAAACAAGTCCCTTGGGTTATTCTTACTGAATATGCCCCTGCCAAAGTTGCTGCGTAGGTTGAAGCAGTTGCTCCGCTAATGTCCACGCCATCTTTTCTCCATTGATAAGTTGATGCAGGATTATTAGGATTGGCAGTAATAACCAGTGAAGTACCACTACAAAAAGTAAATGTAGAACCCGCTGGCACCGAGACAAAAGCAGACGAAGAATAAGAATAAAGTTGGATTGGGCTTGAAGTTTTCACACAAGTCCCAACCGTTGAAACCAAGGTATAGACTCCTGCATTAGAAGTCGAGTACGTTACATTTGTTGCTAATGCAATATCCACCCCATTCCTTTGCCATTGATAAGTTCGTCCGCTTAGATTTGGGGTTTGAAGAGTAACCTGATTACAAGTAATAATAGCATTACTCGAAATTGTAGGCGTATTATTTATCGAAATAAAATTGCTTGGGCTACTCGCCGAGAGTGGGTCTGTTGAGACTACTCTAATTTTGTAATTGGCACTTGTTGGCGTGTTTGCGTCTAAATTAACCGTTATTGGGCTACTAATCCCAGTTGCCAAAACAGTAGGACTCAATGTGAAATTACCGTTTAAATCCGATAATTGTACTTGAAAAGTATTCCCTCCATTGAAAACTCCTGAAGTGGTAAAATCCACTGAGAATGAACTTCCTGGACAAATATTAGCAGGTGATGGATTACTGAGGGTGATGGTTTGTAATTGGGTTACGTTGACTATTGCTGGAACTCGTTTGACGCTTGGGCAGCTAAGTCCAACACAATAAGCATAAAAAGTAATACTTGCTGGAAGCGGAGGCGTGGTGTAGGAACTTCCAGTATTGAGCAAAGTACCACCTTCAAGGGCATCATACCAAGTTACTGCGCCTCCTGGACAACCAGTTACAGACAAAGTAGCGGTTTGTCCGCTGTTAATACTCACGGGAGCTACACTAATAAGAGGTGGTTGAACGATGCTTAATGCCAATGTCGAACTCGTGCCTACACAACCATTTTGACTATACGATGCGGTATAATTTCCACCTTGAAAGACGTATAAAAAAGGAGATGTTTCCCCTGCAATGGTTATGCCACTGCGTTGCCAAGTAATGGGTGTGTTGAAGAAATTTGCTGCACCCTTCAAATCCAAGCGAACCATTTTGTTAGCACATACCAAATTATTCTCACTCGCTGAAATCGTTGCTGTGGGCGTTGTGTTAGTAATTACAATGGCGTTTGAAACGACTGTACAAGTACCATTGGTAACTCTGAGCGTATAATTTCCCACACTATTCACAAACAATTCATTGGCGGTTGAACCCACAATATCAACGCCATCTTTTATCCATTGATAGGTATAAGTCCCTCCGAGATTACGATTATCAAAACTTATGTATTTGTAATCACTTGTTCCACACAAATTATTGGTAGTACCAGAATTGATATAAATTTGAGGCGTAAAAGTAGTTCCAATATTTACGGTTACTGCATTAGACTCATTGGCACAGGAAGTTCCATAACCATTTATCAATTTATACGTTCCTGATGCAGTGGCAGCATAGGTGTAACTGTTTACACCTCGAATCAGCACTCCGTCTTTAAACCAATTGCCACCAATATAAGAACTTACACCGTTGATATTTTGATTCAGTATAATATTTCCAGAACAAACACTATTGATAGCCCCTGATGTTATGATAGGTTTTTGGGAGGTCGTGCTACTCAAGATGGTAAGATCTCTACTATTAGAAGCACAGTTCCCTTGCGAGTACATAACATTATATACGCCACCTTGGGTAGCGTCATAACTTCTATTAATTGCACCGTTTATGTTTACACCGTCTTTTTTCCATTGATAGGTATATTGATTGGGTGTTGAAGAGTAATAAGTTGCAAAAAGGGTTCTACTCACACCATTGCCAGTACACAACGTGGTATCTCCATTACCAGAAAAAATAGTAGCGAGTAAACTACCCCCAAAATTTAAACGCCTCTCACTCGCAGTATAGGTACAAGCCCCATCAATCATCGTTGATTTATACAAACCAGAGGTTGTAGCAGCATAATTTCTATTGGTTGCCCCCGAAATATTCACGCCGTCTTTTTGCCATTGATAAGTGGCTGTGTTGCTATAATAATTTGATTCGAGCGTCTTTGTAGTTCCCGTACACGCAACTTCATCACCATAAACATTAGTGGCATTATAACTTGATGTGCCAACGGTGAGTGTAACAGCATTACTGGAAGTAACATAACACCCGAACTCTGTGGTTACAAATGAGTAAACACCATTTGCAGAAACTGGCAAAGTCCCTGCAACATAGACCCCTGGGGCAGTAAAATTTACACCATCTTTGTTCCATTGATAGTTTAAACCCAAGTTGGCTACTGTTACTGTACCAAAATAATCTCTATTTTTAGCATAGTAAACTTTCGTTTTACCTGTACAGAGATTATCAAAAGTAGAGTAAAGGTTATTACCATCTGCATCGACAATTTCGGAGGTATAGATGTTTCCTACCTGCAAATTTGGACTCGCCAAACTACTAACAGCCCCCGAAGAAACCTGAACGTTATAGTCAGTTCCATAACCATAATTCTGATTGTAAGGAATAACAATATTAATGGGACTCGTGGTGGAACTGGCAATATTGATTATCGTTGTTCCTTTTCTGAGGGTAACGGTAAAATCTGTTCCAGAAGCAAACCCAGTTGAAGTGAAAGGAACAGAAATATTGCTTCCAGTACAATAATTAATAGAAGAAAGCGAGCCGAGCGTTATGGTTTGTGAAAATACTTGTTGAGTAATAAATAAGAGGATAGCGGCAAGTAAAAAGTTTCTCATGGGATGTTTGTGTTATAGTTTATAGTAATTAACATCCAAATTAATCAATTCTTTTAATGATACAGTTTTCATTTATTAAACGGTCAAAAAGTAGGATTCAGTCTCACAAAATACGGGTTTTACCTTAAATTTTTGAATAATTCTACGTTTTTATATTCAAAAATACAGAAAAAACACCTTCACGTTTGACGCATCATTTTAAAGAATACCTTTAAATAAAAAACAACAAAATCATGGAAACAACACTACAACAATCACTACAAGTATTTTATGATGATAATAATTTTGGCGAAGATGGCGGAATCAAAGAGAATTGGGTTTGGCTAAAATTTAAATACTTGTCAATACCAATGCCCAATTTTGAACAACGTAAATCTAATGTTTGGAAGCACGATATATTGCATATTTTGTTGGGCTACGATACTTCATGGAAAGGTGAAACTTCGGTTGCAGGTTGGACTTTGGGTTCGGGCGGGGGGGGAAATATCTTAATTGCTTGGTTTCTGGATATTTCTGCTTTTGGCATTGGTTTAATATGTTATCCAAAATCAACTTATCAAGCATTCATCAGAGGTAGAAATTCATTGAGTCCACATTTATTGGGAATTGAAAAAGAAAAATTATACTCAAGTAACATAAATATTTTGAAAAAAGAGTTTGGATTTGAAAAAGAGGTTTTTGAAGTAAACTTTCAAGATAATCTCCTTTTTATGGGTTGGATGTTGATAATTTTCCTTTGGTATAGCCTCCTAATTTTGGCACTAATATTATCGTACTTGACATTCATGTAATATTAACTGATTTTATAACCCATTTTGTTACAAATAATATCACTCTTTCGACTAATAGATCGAGACTGATTATGACTCCAAAAGTCACAGCGTAAAAATACGGTTTTTTTATCATTAGGTAAATTTACGCTAAAACCAGAAGAGTCCATGTTGTTACTTTGTATTGTTAAAACGAACGGAACAACCCGTAACCCGTCTTATCTCTAAATAAAAACATGGACACATCAGTACAAAGTTATGCTTATCCAACCGCTAATTTTAAAACCAATTTCCATCCTGTTATTTACACGGACAGAATGAAAACCTCCATCGTTATCAAAGATGTGATGATGTTGGAAGGCGAAGGAAATTATACCTACATTCATTTGAGTAATGGAAAGAAAATTTTATTATCAAAAACTTTAAAAGAGTTTTGTGATACTTTTAGTCAGTACGATTTTGCCAGAATTAGAAAGTCTTACCTCATTAACCTTAATTTTTTGAAAGAAGTGGATTTGTCGGGTGATGTGTCTGTAACGATGCAAACAGGACAAAAAATTGACATTTCAAGAAGAAGAAAAGCAGCTTTTCAACAACAATTGAACAGTTTTAAACAGAAAAAATAAGTGCACTTCGACTCTCCAGAATCGAAACGTAAGAAGATTCGATTCTGGAGAATCGAGATACACTTAAAAAAAGCCTTGGGTCTTTTAAGGGGTTTTGAGACCGCCCGACGCTCGGCGCTCGGCGCCCGACGTTCGGCGCCCGACGTTCGGCTTGGCTTTTTAAAGATAAACTATTTTAGTGGTTAGGTGAATAGCGGACAGCCTCCTGAATTTTTCGGGAAGCTGTTTTTTTATGGTCTAAACCTCACAAATCCAAACACCTCCCCAGCCTTAAATTCCTGACCATCAGCAGGTAACTCCACAAATCCATCACAATCAGTCAAATTGGCAAAATCTGCTGAACCACTGCCTTCCAGAGGACTGACCATCATTTTACCATCTTGAAAATACGTTTTTACAGGTACGAAATAAGCCAAATCGGGTCTGAAGGTTATGTTTTTATCCAAAATAACTTGCTCAGTTTTCTGATTTAAAAAATATTTACAAAAACATAAAAACGTGGAAACGGGATTGCCGGGCAAAGCAAAAACTGTTTTCCCTTCCTCAGTTTTACCAAACCAAAAGGGTTTTCCAGGTTTTTGGGCTACTTTATGGAAAAGTTTTTTTACGCCTAAATTATTCAAAATTTCTGGAATAAAATCTTTCTTCCCAGCCGATACGCCGCCACTCAAAAGTAGAATATCGTGGTTTTGTAAAATTTCTTTTAACTTACTGAACAACAGTTCTTTATCATCTGTCAAATGAAAAATATTTGCCTTCATTCCCACCTGTGCCAATGCCCCCGCAAGCATATAGGAGTTAGACATTCGGATTTGATACGGCTCTGGATTGGTGGTAATTTCTACCAATTCATCACCCGTAGAAATCACGGCTACTCGTGGTGGGGTTTCTACCACAACTTTATCTTTGCCCACCGATGCCATCACCGCAATTTCGGCAGGGCTAATTTTTAAGCCTTTTTGTAATAAAATATCTCCTTGTTTTCGGTCAGAATTTTTTTTGTGAATATTTTGCCCAGTCTTAATCTCAGAAAACGGGATGGTGATTTTAGCATATTTTACCCCTTCATTCTCTTGAATAATAATATCTTCGTACCTGACAACAGTATCACAACCCGCAGGCAAAACAGCCCCAGTCATTACTTCCATGCAGTTTTGAGCATTTTCAAGCGTCTTTTGGGGTTCGCCAGCATATTGAATGCCCTCAATAGCCCCCCGTCCCCCGAAGGGGGAGTAAAGATTAGTATACAATTTGGACTCGGGAGCTCCCCCTTCGGGGGCGGGGGGGGCTATCGCAATACCATCCATCGCCACTCGGTCAAAGGGCGGAAAGTCTCTATCGGCTACAATATTTTCTGCCAAAATCAACCCTAAACTTTCGAGCAATGGAATGGCTGAAATACTTGGAATAAAGGCATTTCCTTTGACTATTTTGAGGGCTTCGTTTACTGAAATCATTTTTTTCGATGATGGATTTTCGTTATTCGATGTTCGGGTTTAATTTTCAAACTAACTTTGCAAAAATACTTAATAAATACGGGCATTAGTTTTTTATTTTGAGGTAGTAAGTACCTGTTATTAATTAGTTTATTTTTGGATAAACTATAATCATTTGATTATGTCTTAAAATCCTAACAACTAAATCCTAACCCCTACTTATCATCTCAAAACGAACATCAAGCATCGAACAACAAATAACAAAATCATGGCTTTTACTCATTTAGATAATAACAACAATCCCTCGATGGTGGATGTCTCCGAAAAAGCCATTACCAAACGTACCGCCACGGCTCAGAGTATCGTAGTTTTGACGGACGAAATCATGGCAAATTTCAAGGATGGCGACCTCCAAACCAAGAAAGGTTCTGTACTCCAAACGGCAATTATTGCAGGAACAATGGGAGCAAAAAAGACCTCAGATTTGATTCCATTGTGTCATCCTTTGGGATTGGACTCTTGCAAATTTAAGATAGAAGTATCTGGAAATGAAATAGTTATAAAATGTACCTGTTCATTGACTGCCAAAACGGGCGTAGAAATGGAAGCTCTCACGGGGGCGAGTATTGCCGCCCTCACGGTGTATGATATGTGCAAGGCGTTCTCGCATGATATTGTAATTAAGGAAACCAAATTATTATTAAAAACGGGTGGGAAAAGTGATTATAATGTTATGGTGTAGGGGCGAATATATGAACCAATCTCTTATCTCGGCTCTCATCCTCTCAGGAGGACTCAGCTCCCGCATGGGCGAAGAAAAACGTTTGATTAATTACCACGGGAAAACCCAAGAACAATATCTCTTTGAATTACTAAGTGATTGTTTATCAGAGGTTTATGTGTCCATTAATCAAAATCAAACGACTGATTTACCTCATATTCAAGACTTAGATTTATTGATAAAAAGTCCATTAGTAGGTATTGTTTCAGCCTTTAACCATAACCCCAATGTGGCGTGGTTGGTGGTGGCTTGCGATATGCCATTTGTAAATAAAAAAACGATTGAGTTTCTCCTAAACCATCGTAATCCAGCAAAATATGCTACTGCTTTTGAAAACCCCGAAATTCCAAAAATCAAAACTCCCCTCTCAATGGGAGAGGGGCTGGGGGTGAGGCATTTTCCAGAACCATTATTGACGATTTATGAGCCCAAAATCTTTCCAGTTCTTCAAGAAGCCATCAATCACGAAAAAAAATCCCCTATGAAGATTCTACAAAATTTAGACCTTCAATTGCTGAAAGACTTTGATTATCAGTGGGTTAAGAATGTAAATACTCTGGAAGAAAAAGCATCGCTTCCTTTTTCAGAACCTTCTAAATGAGTAATCGGACAGTCTTTTCTCGAAGTCCTTTCATACATTTGATTGTGCAAATAGTCTCTTTCTGTTAAAAAGTTGGCTACTACTACTGTAGCTCGAAGTGGTACTTCGAGAATCGGACTCTAATGTCTTGAAGTATCACTTCGAGCTGCAGTAATCGGACTCCAATGTCTTGAAGTATCACTTCGAGCTACAGTAATCGGACTCCAATGTCTCGAAGTACCCCTTCGAGTTGCAATGGCATATCCATATAAATAGGCAGAAATAGCTCAAAAGCACATTCTGAGGAAATACCTGAAATATATCATTTAAAATTAATATTCTCCTTTGTTATATTAAAATATTTTTTTAGATTTACGAAATAACAATTTAATTATATTTTATATATGAAAAGTTTACTTTTAAAGGGAGGTTTTATATTAACCGCCACAACTATTTTATTGGCTTCGTGCCAACAACAAGGTATCGAAGATACTGTTCCTGCCGCCGCCGATGAAATCATGGTGGAGGAAGCCTATCCCAATCAACAAGGTACTTGGGATAAAGTCAGTTTTTTGGGTCAAGAGGTTGATTATCAAGAAATTAACGGAGAAAAGATTGTAGATGGAGACATCATCATTGACCCCTCACAAATTGATAATGGACTAAGAACCGAAGGAACGTACAGAACCGCCGCTTCCAGCCGATGGTCAAGTAAAACTGTTTACTATAAAATTGACGCAGGTTTGGTAAATCAAGCCAGAGTTACCGATGCCATCAATCATTGGAGAACGAACACTCTGCTTAAATTTGTGGTAAGAACAAATCAAAGCAATTATATCACATTCAGAACAGGCTCAGGATGTTCGTCGAGTGTTGGAAAAGTGGGAGGGCAGCAATATATCAACTTAGCAACGGGTTGCTCTACTGGAAATACCATCCACGAAATTGGTCATGCCGTAGGTTTATGGCACGAGCAAACCCGCAAGGATAGAGACACTTATATTACTGTTAATTTTGCTAATATTACTGCTGGTTCAGAAAATAACTTCAAGACTTACGTCGCACTCGGACAGGATGGTAATGAAACAAGTGGAGGTTTAGATTTTGACTCAATCATGATGTATGGCTCTACGTTCTTTTCGAGTAATGGACTTCCAACGATTGTCAAAAAGGATGGCTCATCGTTTAATGTGCAAAGAACGGGACTTTCGGCTAAGGACAAAGCGGCTATTACAATTATGTATCCGTAAGATTTATTGAAAAAATAAGGTTCTACTACGATTTATACGGAATTACGGAAGCCTTCGGTGAGACCGAAGGCTTCCGTAAACTACGAAATTAGAATCCCGAATATGCGTCCCAGTATCAATCATAGTAGAACCAATAAAAAAGCCCTATCTTCTGATAATCAAGAAGATAGGGCTTTTTTTATTGAAATGAATTAGCTCAAAATCTTCTTCCTAAATGCCTCCAAATGCTCATCCGTAAAATCCAAATGTGTAACAAAACGAACTAAATTTTTCCCAAACGGAGAGGCTTTAATTCCTTTTTTGTCTAATGCTTTAACGTAATCAGAGACTAAAAATTTATTATTGAGTCTGAAAATCACGATGTTAGTATCGACTGAATAAATCTCTTCAACTTCCGAAATTGATTCCATAATTTTGCCGATTTCTTTTGCCCTTGTGTGGTCGTCTTTTAGTCTTTCGATGTTGTTATCCAAGGCATAAATTCCTGCGGCGGCTAAATATCCCGCTTGTCGCCAACCACCACCCCAACGTTTACGGACTTTTCGGGCTTTTTTGATAAAATCTGACGTTCCCAAAAGCACCGAACCCACAGGGATTCCTAAACCTTTTGACAAACAAATCGAAATAGAATCGAACACTTTTCCGTACTCCAAAGGGCTATCATTAGTTTCGACCAAAGCATTAAAAAGCCTTGCCCCGTCTAAATGCAAAGCCATATTATTTTTTAAACAAACCTCTTTAATCTTCTGAATATCAGACAGTTGATAATAACTACCTCCGCCTTTATTGACGGTATTTTCCAAGGAAACTAATCTCGAAACGGGGTAATGAACGTTATCTTCGTGGATGGCTTCGGAGATTTGTTCAGCCGATAATCTGCCACGATTGCCGTGCAGTAAATTGACCGAAGCTGAGGAGTTTGCTGCAATACCGCCGCCCTCGTACAAGTACACGTGCGAGAGGGCATCACAAATCACTTCGTCGCCTTGATTGACGTGAACATTTATCGCAATTTGATTGGTCATTGTACCTGATGTGCAGAATAATCCCGCTTCGTAACCAAACATTTTAGCAGTCTTTTCTTCGAGGGATTTTACGGTATAATCTTCTTCAAAAACATCATCCCCAACTTCTGCCGAAAACATGGCTTCCAACATCGCTTTACTCGGTTTTGTGAAGGTATCACTTCTTAATTCTATGGTCATAATTGTTGAATTTTGAGCAATTTACGGTAAAATTTATTGGTTCTTCTATGATTTATATGGAAGTCGTTCTTTCGAAGGACGACTTCCGTGTTTGACAAATCAATCTCCTATAAATCATGGTTTATAGTTGAACCAATTTATTTTAAATAAGTACCCGTTATTAATTAGTTTATGTTTGGATAATTGATAATCACCTGATTATCAATTGGTTATATCTGAAAATCCTAACAACTAAATCCTAACCCCTACTTATGTAAGTATTGGTTTTATAAAATAGTAAACCAAAAAGGCTAAT
>JAYUOX010000165.1:0-4739 GCA_043760595.1 Cytophagales bacterium | reverse complement strand
GGGTTAGGATTTAGTTGTTAGGGGTTTTAGATATAACCAATTGACAGTCAAATGATTATAATTTATCCAAACATAAACTAATTAATAACGGGTACTTATTACACAATCCCTTGGTCATATTAAAGCCCGCAGGACTTACAGGCGACTAAGTTTGTAAATGTAAAAGGTTTTTTTCAACTTGTGGGGGTTTTCAAAATCAAACAATCCTAATCATGAAACTAATCCGACTATTTTTATTAATTACAATCCTAATCATATCATACTTCCTTCTAATAAATCCATTGCCGTTTGCAGCAGGTATCGTTTTGATAATCAGTATTTTAACGGGGCTTTGGCTCGTTAGTCTTCTCCTCAAAGATGCCAGTATTATTGACTCCTTTTGGGGTTTGGGATTTGCGGTTTTAGCGTGGTTTTATCATTTCCAAACGACGGATAATCAAAACATTCGCTCATTGATTTTGTGCGGACTCACTACACTTTGGGGTGTGCGGTTGGCGGTACATATTTACACCCGCAACCACGGAAAAGGAGAGGATTATCGTTATCAAGCATTCAGAGCCAAACACGGCAAAAACTTCTGGTGGATTTCGTATTTCGGGGTTTTTCTCTTACAAGGTTTTCTACTTTGGATTATTGCTGTGCCATTATTGATTGGTCAAGTCGATAGTAATACACATCTGCAACCATTTGACTATCTGGGTGTTATGTTATGGACAATTGGTTTTTTGTTTGAAACCATCGGCGATTATCAATTAGTTCAGTTCAAGAAAAACCCAGAAAATAAAGGAAAATTAATGGACGTTGGACTGTGGAAATACACCCGCCATCCCAACTATTTTGGCGATGCTTTGCTATGGTGGGGCTATTTTTGTTTCACGTTTTCAGTGGGTGGATATTGGACAATTTTTAGCCCAATCCTAATGACTTTTCTTTTGTTGCGAGTATCGGGCGTGGCTTTATTGGAACAAAAATTAGTGGAAACTAAACCGAGATATAAAGAATATGTGGAGAAGACTTCGGCATTTTTTCCGATGTTTCCGAAGGGATGATTTTCCTACAAAACTCGATACAAAAGCTCCTGTTCCGACAACAAATCATGAAAAGAAAACGACATATAATTGTTCTCTTTCACGACTTGAAAAATACATTGCGTAATCAATTTCCCTTCACGATTCATCCGCATATCGTTGTGGATGTCGCCCGTGCCTCCGTGTAGGTGAAAGTCGATTACTTGTTCACGAGTAAGATGGGGATTTTGCTCTCTAAAATCACTAAACCATTGCTCTCTTGCGGTACGAATTTCTTGGGGATATAGTGTTGCCGATGACCAAATATGTGCTTCCTTGGGGTTTATGGAAGTATAATGAAGTTGTGTGCCGTCCCATCTGAACTCACAAATTTTCAAAAAGTCTTTGTGGCACAGGATAACCAAAGTAAAGTTCTCGATGCCCTCAAAGGAGTAATTTGAGATAAAATTATCAACGGTATCAAACTTGAAAAAATCTAATATTATCTGTCCTCTACTTTGGCGATAGGGAGGCGTATGGACGTGATTTTCAAATGCTCCGTTCAATAAACAAACCGTAAAATTATCGGAAGTTGCCATCCACGTTCCGCCCGCTTGGGCATCTTTGGGAAAAAAGATACTTTTGCCATTAATTATATATTTTTTGGGCTGAATTGCCTTCGGACGAGCCACGGCTTCATCTCTATTATTTGTAAAAATATAGCCTAAATACTTGTTGGTGGGAATGTATGTAAGGACGCACATTTTGTTTGATTATTGGTTATTGATTATTGGAGAACTTGGGAATCGGGTTGTGGTTATTAGTTATTGAGAAGGGAGTTGGGTAGAGCTGATGACTCAAAAAGTAAAACATTGAATATCAGTCATTTACATCAAAAATTGCTTAAAAATATTAGGTTCTACTATGATTTGTACGGGATTGAACGTAGAATAGGTTTCCAACCTGTTCTACTCTTTATCCCGTATAAATCGTAGAAGAACCAAATATTATTAACTAATTACCAATTTTCCAGTAACCAATAACTAATTACCAATCCCCTGATACCTAATCGTTGAATGAGCTACCCCAAAATTTTTCGGAATACAGATTTCTGGATAAACTTCGTTTAATCCAATTTTGATGATGGCTAAATGATGAATTGTGTGCTCAATCAAGTAGGTTAATTCACGAAAAAAACTACTCGGAATATCTATGGTTTCATCACCCCCAAATTTGCTTTTTAGTATCAGAGGAGTGTCGGATTGAAAAGCTTGTAATTGAACTTTAACATTTTGTAAAGTTTCCACCGTAAAATCTTTATCAATCTCAATCAAAATATTTCTTTCACGAGCATCATAATCTATCACTCCGCCTTCATATCCGTTCAAAGCACACAAATAAAATTCGGTGATATGTCGGACGTGCTGCCCCATCGTGCTGTAATGCAGCGGACGGAGGGCATTTTTATAAATCGCCGAATCTATAACATTCAGTAAATCAATGAGTTGGTCGATGATTTCTATGTTGGTTTGTTGAAGCATTGTTAAATTATTCTTGCTTGATGTTTGATATTTTAAGGAATTAGGCGAATAAGGTTTTAATTTTTCACCGTATTTACCACAATCGTAAACGTTACGTCATTACTCATTCCCAGCGACCTTCCACCTATGCTCCAATCACGCCGATTGATAACGGTTGAACCTTGAAAAGTAGCAGTTTCTCCTTCTGGCGTAAACAAAAGTGGAATTTTGACATTCTTGGTTTTGTCTTTCATCGTGAGGTCAAAGTATCCCATAAATTTATCACCTTCTTTGATAATTTTGGTAGTTTTCATTTTTACCGTTGGGTATTTTTCTACATCAAAATACTCTGGCTTGTCTTTGAGATGGCTATTTCTTAAACCGTTGTCAGTGTCCAGGGTCGTAGCATCTACGCTCGCCGAAAGGCTTGAATTGACTAAATCGTCAGGATCAAATTTAATTGTTCCAATAAATCCTTTGAAACTACCCTTTACCACGATGCCAAAATGTTTAATTTTGAAAGATACACTTGCCGTAACGGATTTCCAGTTTTGGGCTGATACTGAGGCAGTTAGCCCAAAAATTAACCATAGGCATAAGATTTTCTTCATGAAAATTGGTGATTTTTATTCTTAAAATTACTCCTTTATTGAATTAATCGTAATGGTAAAAGTTACATTATCGCCCATCCCAAAAGTACTACCACCCACCGACCAATCACGGCGATTGATAACGGTACTTCCTTGGAACGTAGCTTTATCTCCATCTTGTTTAAAAATAAACGGAATCTTCACATTTTTGGTTGTTTCTTTGATGCTCAAATCAAAATAGCCGACGTAGTTGTTACCGTCCTTCTCAATTTTGGTAGTCTTCATTTTTAATTTAGGGTACTTCGCAACGTTAAAAAACTCAGATTTTTCTTTTAAGTGGGTATTTCTGAGGTTATTGTCAGTGTCTATTGTTGCGGCATCTACGGCACCTACCAAACTTGAATTTGCCAAGTCGCTTGGGTCGAATTTTAATGCACCTGCAAAGCCCTTAAAATTGCCAGTAACACCTACGCCCAGCATTTTCATTTTGAAGGATACACCAGCGGTAACAGGCTTCCAGTTTTGAGCAAAAATTATATTAGAAATACTTACGAAAAGTATCAGTATCAAGCCTTTTTTCATGTCTTTTTGTTGAAGCGTATCACAGACTATAGTCTGTATTTTTGTATAAAAATATACAGATTGGGCATCCCCGACTAAAATCTGTGGTACTATTTAAAATCTATACGAAACCGCCACTATTGGCATTAAACTTTTTGTTCGCCAAGTACCATTCAAAGCTCCGTTTATTTCTACTTTTTTCTCGGTGGTCAATTCTACGAACTGATAACTTACTCCTGTTCTGATTCCTATTTTATCGGTTGCCCAGTATCTTGCGTAAACCTCTGAATTTAAGCTACCTATGTCCGAATCACTAATTAATAAAAAGTTCCAAGTTTCTGGATTTGCAGGAGAATTGGTTGATTTATCCTGAAATTTTCTTTTGTTTTTGGTTGAAATCAGGTCTCCCGTTACCGTTGTTCCCCAGGTCTTTCCAGTGGCATCAATATTGAATCCAATGTCTAATTTTTTGGACAAAGCATATTGTATATTTACCGAAAAATTGAGGGCAAAAGTCTGAAATTCTTTAACCCTAAAAGTATCAATATTTGCGACAATATCATCCGCAAAAAGAGCTGAAAAACTCGAACTTCCCGAAGTAAATTTTGCGGGGGCAGTTCTAAAATCCGTTGCTCCACCAAAGTAAGAAGTAACTCGCACACCATAACCCAATTGAAGACGTTTGGACTTACCCACACCCCACATTTGAGTAAATGAAATAGCGGGCGAAAATCCACCTTTTCCCCCACCGAGGGCAAGGTCAAAGGTCTTATAAGAATCTTTAAATTCTTGGGCTGATACTGATAAATTAAATAGTGCTAAAAGGCTAAATACGATTACTTTTTTCATTTGAAATTTTTAATAAAATTATTAGACAGAGTATGGTTTGTTTTTGGTTATTAGTTATTGAGAAATTGGTTATTAGTTTTTAAGCAATTCTTGCATATAATTACGGAACTGTGTACTTATTAATGCAGATTTATTTTTAAGATAAAATTAGCCCTACCAAGCGTTTTGAACGCTTGGTAGGGTTGAGAATCCAATTAATTTTGAGTTTGCAT
>JAYUOX010000164.1:0-4743 GCA_043760595.1 Cytophagales bacterium | reverse complement strand
CTAAAAAAAGGTTAATGGTCGTGGTTTTCCCCGCTCCATTTTGCCCCAAAAGAGCAAATATTTCACCTTCTTTGATGGTAAGATTGAGGGAATTGAGGGCAGTTTACTCTCCGTATTTTTTTGTGAGGTTTTGGGCTATTAGCATAATTTTAAATAATCTCTGGAAATGGGTCTTTGAACCGTCCGCCACTCTCCATGTGCTTGATTTCTCTTTCCGTGCAAAGACATTTTTCGAGTTCAAAACAGATGATGTCTTCACTCAAATCCTGACCGATAATGACCAATTCATTCTGTCTATCGCCAAAACGCTTGTCCCCCCAAGATTCGATTTCTTGGATATTATCTTGATGATCTGGATATGAAATTCGTTGGTCGAAGGGCATACTCGCCCACCAAACGCCCGCTCCGTCTGCCCCAACGGGTAGTTTTCGGTTTGACATTACAAGAAAATAAAAAGTGTTTATGTTTGCAACAACGATGCAAATATAAACACTTTTTTATTAATGCAACAATGTTGCGAAATAATTTTTATTTATTAATTCTTTGAATATAATTCCTTATTTAACAAGTATTTATTCAACAAACTACGAATGGCAATTTGTCTATTTTGATAATTATTGATTCCCTTTTTCTTAAATTCTTCTACTAATTCGTCAATTTCTTTCCACAATATTTTACCATCTTCCGTTTTGGTTTTGATGTTTAGTCCTTTATTTTGAGCCAATAATTGCCCCCAAATGGTGCGAACATCTAACCAATATTTCCGATTTTTTGCCCAAAATTCGGTGGCTAATTTACATTTATCATCATCTATTTTAACATAATCATTCAACCCTTTTTCTTGTGCTAAGAGTTTATCACCTTCGGCATTACGAATAATTTTATCGTTATCTTGCTCATGCAAATACCCTTTATCGGTTACATGAATACGATTATTTCTTTTAAGTACTTGATAATCAGACCTTTTTGTATATTCTCTACGTGGCAGAGGAGCATCCGTAACATTCGCCCAAAGATGTTTGCCGTCCTTGTGTACCCATGAGGATGTGCCTTCGTATCGAGGCATATCATTTACCTCAAAAACCTTTTGAGTCCACTGTCCTTTTACTTGATTTTTAGGTAAAACGTTGGCTTTCCATTCCGTTCCTTTTTGGAATGCCAAAAGGTCAGTATTTTCATACACCCAATCTTCCCGCCAATGTTTTATTACCATTGTGTCGCCAATGATTAACAGGTGCATCAAGACGATTAGGTTGGCGTTCCGATTGTCCTTCGATTCTTCATCTACGAATACCAGTTCACGTCCGCCCGTTTTGTAACGGTCATGGAATTTGTAATCTTTATCGGGAGCGAATGTTTCAGCATAACTAAACTTTACATCAAAGCATCCGCACTGTCCTTTGATGGCTTTGAGGTCTTCTGATTTTTGGGCAAAGCCCCCCATCCCCCAGAGGGTGAGTAAAGCTGAAAATAAGAGTTTCTTTTTCATTTATTTCATTTAGATTTTATCTGAATTTGATGATGCAAAATTATTCTCTATTTAGAATAATTCCAAATAAAATGATAAATAATTTGGAATTATTCTAAATAAGACTTTACCTTTGTCGTGTCAGAAGCATTAATAAACAAATTAAAACTCATGAAAAATTTATTCAAAATATTTTTAACTCTCTGTATAACAGATACTTATGCACAGAGGAAAGTTATTTTGGATAGTGTTTCTCATAAAAACTTAGAAGAAGTCGTTGTAACGGCTACTCGTAATGAAAGAAAGTTAGGAAGCCTGCCCATGCCCGTAACTTTAATCAATCAAAAGCAAATTAAAGCAATGGGCTCACTCAGATTGAATGATGTTTTGGGTGAACAAACAGGATTATTTATTCAAAATGACCACGGAAATGGCGTGCAAATTCAAGGATTTAGTCCCGACTATACCTTGATTTTGTTGGACGGAGAACCTTTGGTTGGTCGCACGGCTGGTACTTTGGAATTGTCTCGTTTGGCAGTTGGAAATATCAAGCAAATTGAAATTGTGAAAGGTCCTTCATCAAGTTTGTATGGGTCGGAGGCTTTGGCTGGGGTGGTGAATATTATAACAAATAGCCCCCTAATCGAAACGTCGAACCGCCCCAGAGGGGGAACTAAAACTACGGGGGACTTATCAGTACGCTATGGGACAAATCAGACTTCAGATTTGGCTGGGAACTTGAAGTTTGGGGTTGGAAAGTTGGGTTTAAATTTATTTGTAAATCATTATAAATCAAGTGGTTATGATTTTACGCCAGACATTTTTGGGGCTACTGTTACGCCTTTTTTGAATTATACTTTTAATCCAAAATTAACGTATCAATTTTCTGAAAAACTAAAATTTAGTATCTCGGGAAGATATTTTACTGAAAATCAAGATAATGCGTTTTTGGTTGGGAAAGAAAAAGTATCGGGCGACGGAAACGTAAAAGATTGGAATTTGAACCCCGTTTTGAGGTATTCAGTTAATGAAAAACTAAAATTTACCGCCCGATTTTATACAATTCAATACCGAACAAATGCGGAATTGAAGTATCAAAAAGATGCCAAAATGTACGATGAAACTTTCTTTACCCAAACTTTCCAACGTCCTGAGATTCAGATAGATTATGCTTTGAATGATAAACATAATTTGACCTTTGGGACGGGTAAAATTTGGGAAAGTGTGGAGGCTACTCGCTACGATGATGTGAAAAGATTTGAAACAATTTATGGTTTTGTGCAATATGAAAATACCCAAATTAAACATCTAAACCTGACAATCGGGGGGCGTTTTGATGCTCACTCAGCTTATCAATCTCAACTCAGTCCAAAGTTTTCGTTGGCTTATGAACTGGGTCCAAAAGTGGTATTGAGAGGGTCGGTTGGCGTGGGTTTCAAAGCCCCTGATTTTAGACAATTGTACCTCAATTTTACGAATGCCGTAGCGGGATATTCAGTTTTTGGAACACAAGAAATTGCCCAAGGAATTGCCCGATTACAGGCTGAAAAACAAATTGCAGAAATGCTTTTTGATGTCAATAAATTGGGAGATTTGAAGGCTGAAAGTTCATTAGCTTTCAATTTTGGCGGAACAATAAATTTAGATAACTCCTTGAAAATCAATGTAAACGCTTTCAGAAATGACGTTGGTAATCTCATTCAAACCCAAGCGATTGCTCGAAAAATAAATGGTCAAAATGTGTTTAGTTATTTGAATTTAAACAAGGCTTTTACGCAAGGAATTGAGACAGAGATTAGTAAACAACTATCAGCATACAGTCAAAGTTTTACGGTTTCAGTTGGTTATCAATTTTTGGAAGCAAAAGATAAAGAAATTGTAGAAAAATTGGAACGTGGCGAAGTATTCAGACGTAATCCCGAAACTTTACAAACGGTACGAGTAAAACCATCGGAATATGAAGGTATTTTCAATAGGTCGAACCATTCTGGAAATATAAAATTGTTTTACGAAAATAAAAAACAAAACGTAACTGCCTCACTAAGAGGAATTTACAGAAGTAGATACGGCTTTGCAGATTTCAATGGAAATAGTATTGCTGATACTGACGATGAATTTGTGAAGGGATTTATGACTTGGAATATTGCGATTAGTAAGACTTTCAAAGAGAAATATCGCCTTCAAATGGGAATTGACAATGCTTTTGCGTTTACAAATCCTGAGCGTATCCCAAACTTGGCAGGCAGATTGATATGGGTGAGTTTGGGGGTGAATTTCGAAAAGAAAAATAAAAAATAATTCATTAGCCACCAAAGCACGAAGGCACAAAGAAAATATTAAAAACTTGGCGACTTTGTGCCTTGGTGGCAAGTACAAACTTTAACTTTTAACAACATGGAAATCTTACAATTTAGAACAAATATTACTTCCCCCATTGGCATTCAAGCCATCTGGGATGCCTTGAAATCATTGGGAATTTATCAATTCAATATTGATTTTGAGGGAGTCGATAAAATCCTGAAAATTGTTTCAGACAGTATTATCTCAATAGAAAGTGTAATTAATTCGCTTTCAAGTTTGGGCTATAAATGCGAGAAAATATCATCATAAACTTCTAACAATCAAATACTTACAAAAATGAAATCAATTCAAAAATTAATTTTAATCGGAACAGTTATTAACTTTTTTGCATCCTGTAAAAAAGATGAAGTTGTCATCACAGAACCCGTAAAATCAGAAACGGTAAAAGACATAGTTGCCGACCCAACTACGATTTCTGGAACGGGGCAACCTGTGGTATCGGGCAAATTTACATTTTATAGTTTCAAAAATGGAATCGTAGTAAATTCCGACTCAGCCAGCACAAAATGGGACGTAGCTTTTAGAGGTACAACTATTTTGACCAACGGAGGAAGCTCAGGAAATGGACAAGGCGGTGCGGTGATTTTGAATGGAATTTTTGATGAAATCAAGGAAGTTTCTTCAACTTCACCTTTTCAGGTAGATACCAAAACACTTTTGGCAATTCCAACGGGTTCGGGCAAAGGATGGTACAATTATGATGCCCCTACCAACATCATTTCACCGATTGCAGGAAAAGTTTTAGTCATAAAAACCGCCGATAGCAAATACGCTAAAATGGAGATTTTAAATTATTACAAAGGTTCTCCCACCAAGCCAGATGCCAATAGTGTAGCACGATATTATACGTTTAGATTTGTGTATCAGCCCGATGGGAGTTTGAAATTTAATTAGTAAAAAGCCCTTTTGGAGAA
>JAYUOX010000163.1:0-4758 GCA_043760595.1 Cytophagales bacterium | reverse complement strand
ACCAGGATTATCAACGGCAAAACCGAAAATATCAAATCCGCAAGCCACATTTGCCACCGTTGCAGGGGCGAAAACTTTTATTGAGTTACTCATTAATTGATTTTTACAAATATTTGAGCCTGATTTAGAGATTGTAACTTAATGCAATAACCCTAATTCTCTAAACGCACTTTTTAAACTGTCTTTAAATTTCAGATAAGACTCCAAATTTTCTAACTGGCTTAACTCCAATTTTTGACCTATAATTTGGTACAATTCCGAAATATCTAATCCTCTATTTCTTTTCTTCCTGGTCAAATCACTCTTCACAATCCGAATAGCATTTGTAATTGCTTCTTTTGGTTTCGCAATACTTTCGGGCATTGGGTGAATTCCTAAATCAAAGTTTGATAATTCTGTTCCGATTTCACTTTTCAGTAATTCCTTATCCGCCAACATCCACGCTTCTGTCATATACACAGGAATCACAGAAACTAATATTTTGCAGTATTCTGACTCATTTTTATCATTTAAACTTTTGATAGCTGGTATAATTTTAGATTCCATTGCTCTCTTATCTGTCTCATCATCCGAGTCCGTATGTACGCAAAGAAACATGATGCCATAATCATCAATGCCCTTTTTTGAAGCCGTAAGCACTTGCTCAACAAAATCAAGCCCAGTTTTATTTATTTCAATGGTTTTTACTTCTGTTTCTATTTGTCCTTGACATTCAAAGGCTACGTCTTCCAAAGCTTTCCGCACTATACTTTCTAAAAAACGAATATCAGTAGAGCCTTCGGTGAAAAGTCCTGCAAAAATTTGCTTGGTCATAATATTGTTTTTTAAGGTGTATTTTCAAATTCAGAAGTTCTTAAATATTCTTCCACAGTGGCTAATGTTAGTTTTTTCTCCTGTTCACTATATTGTATTGTGGTTTGATAACTGCCTTCCTTGGTTACAGGACTGATTTTAGTAATGCTCATTTTGAGTCTTTCCTCACCAATGTTAAACGTACTCGTTCGCATCTGGGCGTACCATAGACTCACATTTTGGTCTTTTTCCCACTTGTGCATATTGCCCACTAAGACAGGAGAATGGGTATTGACAATAACCTGACGAAGTGGTAAATCAATATCATTAAAATCAATGCTCAAATCTTTCAATAATTTAGTCATTGCTTTTATACGAAAAGGATGAACTCCATTTTCGGGTTCTTCAAAGCATAATAAACCTGTATGTTTATCATCAAATTCTAAAATACACAAAGCCAAAATTCGTAGAGTACCCTCAGAAAGAACCCTTGATGAAAACTCCTTTTTGTCATTATCTTTCAATTTAATGAGATATTGTTTATTCTCATTATCATCAATCACATCAACCTCAGTAAAATTTGGCAGAAAATCATTCAATTTTCGAGAAATTTCTTTAAGACTATATGAATCTATTTGTTTAATACGGTACAAGGCAGCCGCTAAATTTTTCCCACTTGATGAAATAATATCTTCACCTCTATTTTTGCTGGTTGCTTGTCTTAAATCGTCAGGATTAAGTTGTAAAAATTTCCAACTTTTCATTTCTTCTTTTGCCGCTAAAACATGAGGAAAGTCAATAGCATCAAAACTGCTCAGAACTGTTCTTGTCGCTTTATTCAATGGAAACCTGCGTCTGTTACCTTGTGAACCATCCTGTGGAACCAAAACAGTAGAAATATTTTCTTCCAAGGCTGTTTCAATGTAAGATGCTCCTCTTTTTCCAGTTGCTACTCTGGGTCGCCAATTGTCTAAACTTTTTTTAGAAATTATCCTAATCCATTTATCTTCATTGTGATTTAATTTTACCAAACTTTCATTAGTAACTTCTAAATCTTCCAAACCTGACTGATTGGTAAATCTTCTAATATTTAATTCATATCTCAGTCTGGTATATTTCAACTCCGCTTCACTTCCCCAAGCATCTTTTACTTTTCTGTTTACCAGCATTTCAACTGCAAAATAAATTTCATTGGCATATCTATCATCTCCGTATTGAGTGAACATTTCAATAAATTCACCTCTTTGTTCGCTAAAAGCTCGTTTTAAATTATCCGTTTCAGCCAAACGAGACAACAAGGTTAAAGCATCGAAAAGATTACTTTTGCCAGAAGCATTTGCTCCTGCGATAACGGTAAACGGGGTGAACTCCATTTCAAAATTATGAAAGGATTTAAAACCGTTTATTTTTATATAAGTTATCATGTATTTTTAGAATTTTAGCACACCAAATTTATGATTCAATTACCCAAGATACGAACCAATCGCCACAATATCCGCAAATACGCCCGAAGCCGTTACTTCTGCCCCTGCCCCTGGTCCTTTTATGACCAATGGACGGTCGTGGTAGCGTTTTGTGGTAAAGGAAATTACATTATCTGCCCCGTCCATCATGTAGAATGGGTGCGTTTTTCCGATGCTTTTTACGCCAATATTTATTTTGTCATTTTCTAAACAAGCGATAAATCTCAACACTTCTCCTTTGGCTTCGGCTTCATTTACCATATTTTCAAAGTAGGCGTTTGATACTTCTAATTCCTTGAAAAAATCTTCTACGGTTGGAGCTTTTTCGCAGTTTTCTGGTAATAATTTTTCAATCGTAACATCCTCTGGTTCAAGGCGTAAGCCGATTTCTCTACCCAAAATTAAAATTTTTCTTGCCACGTCCATGCCGCTCAAATCTTCTCTTGGGTCGGGTTCGGTGTAGCCTTTTGTTTTGGCTTCCTGAACAATGTCGGCAAACTTTACACCTGCCTTGAAATTATTAAAAATATAGGATAAAGTTCCCGATAAAACGCCCTCAATTTTCTCAAATCTATCGCCCGAAGAAATTAAACCTTGTAGGGTATTGATAACGGGTAAACCTGCCCCAACATTGGTTTCATACAGGAATTTTACGCCTTTTTTCAAAGCCGTTCTGTGCAACAACGCATAATCATCATATCTTCCAGAATTGGCTACTTTATTGGGAGTTACTACGGAAATGTTAGCTTCAAATAATCCTAAATAAAAATGATGTATTTCCTTATTTGCTGTACAATCGGCAAAGACAGAATTGGGTAGATTTAATCGTTTTGCTTCCTCCACAAACTCCCAAATTTCGGACTTTTTTCCTCTCGAATCTCGCTCATTTTCCCACGATTCTAAATCAATTCCTTGTGAATCAATCAACATTTTTCGAGAATTCATTACGCCTACTAAATTGACTTTCAAGGCTTTATACTTTGAAAGATAATGTTCTTGTCCTTGTAATTGTTCTAAAAGTGCTTTGCCAATCAAGCCCGTTCCTACTAAGAAAAGATTTAAGGTTTTTGCTTGCGAGAAGAAGAATGAATCATGGATAACATTCAAGGCTTTTGAAATATCTTTCTTTTCAATCACCACGGAAATGTTCAATTCTGATGAGCCTTGGGCAGTGGCAACAATGTTGATTCCGTTCTTACCCAAAACTGAAAATAACTTCCCACTCACACCCGTATTACGACGCATCCCTTCACCCACTACGGCAATTACCGACAGATTTTCTTGAATATCAATGCCTTCAACATCACCAACAACAATCTCATTTTTAAATTCATTTTCCAAAATCGCCTTCACATTGGCAGAAGCCGATGGATTAATGGCGAAGCAAATCGAGTGTTCTGACGATGCCTGAGAAATAAGCACCACCGAAATTTCGTGCTTTGCCAAAACCGTAAATAATTTGGCAGAAACGCCCGCAACGCCAATCATTCCAGAGCCTTGCAAATTGACCAAAGCCAAATTATCAATCGAAGAAATCCCCGTAATAATGTACTCAGAAGGCTCTGCAACACGATTTACAACTGTCCCAACAAAATCTGAATTGAAAGTATTGAGTACCCTAATCGGAATATTTTTGGCAAAAGCGGGTTGCAACGAAGGCGGATAAATTACTTTTGCTCCAAAATGCGTTAGTTCCATTGCCTCCGAATACGTGATAGTAGGGATGGTGAACGCATTTTTTACCTTGCGTGGGTCGGCGGTCATCATGCCGTCCACGTCCGTCCAAATTTCGATTTCCTGGGCATTCAAAGCCGCCCCAAAAATTGAACCTGTATAATCCGAACCTCCCCGTCCGAGGGTCGTGGTCTCGCCTTTTTCAGTCGAACCAATGAAACCCGTGATGAGTTGAAGTGATTTTGTTTTCGAGAAATAATCTTGAATTTGACGATTTGTTACTTCAAAATTAACGTTGGCAATCCCAAAATTATCGTCAGTACGAATCACTTTTCGAGCATCCAAATACTGGCAATCAACGGCTTGGGCATGAAGAATTTCGTAAATCAAAGTCGTAGAAAGTCGTTCTCCGAAACTTACGATAAGGTCAGAAGTGCGGGCAGAAATTTCACGAATTAACGAAACGCCCTTCAATAAATCTTCTAATTCATTGATAATGGTACGAATATTGGCAAATACTTTGGACTGAGATTTCACATCAATTAATGCCCTGACAACCTCAAAATGACGATTTTCGATTTCTCTAACTAAGTCAAAATAACTGGAATCATTCTCCGTAGCCAAACGACCCGCTTCAATGAGTTTGTTCGTAACGCCACCCATTGCCGAGAAAACGGCAGCAACTGATTCGCCCTTAGCTTGCTTGGCTTTGATGATATTTAAGACCGATTGGATACTGGCAACAGTCCCACAAGATGTTCCTCCGAATTTTAATACTTTCATTTATGCTTCAACTTTAAGATTAGCAAAGATACCAATTTCACCCCCT
>JAYUOX010000162.1:0-4763 GCA_043760595.1 Cytophagales bacterium | reverse complement strand
TTAGCAAGAGAATTTGAGACGAAATTTTCAATGGAACGTCTCGCATCTCACGTAGAAATAAAGCATAAGGGTAAACAAATTCATTTAATCAAACCAACCACCTTTATGAATCTGAGTGGAAAGGCAGTGAATTATTGGATGAAAGAACTCAAAATAGAAAAAGATAATATTCTAATTGTGACCGATGACATTGCCTTACCCTACGGAAAATTGAGAATGAAACCCAAAGGTTCACACGGTGGACACAACGGATTACGTAATATTCAAGAAATTTTAGGTGATTCTGACTACGCAAGATTACGATTTGGAGTGGGTGATGATTTTGGCAAAGGAAGGCAAATTGACTACGTTTTAGGAGACTTTAAAGGCGAGCAATTTGAACAATTACCAGAACACTTAAATAGAGCATCAGAAATGATATTAAGTTTCTGTTTGCAGGGCTTAGATAAGACCATGAATGCCTTTAATCAATAATTGTATTATTCTAAGAATTTAATATTGTTGTTGCAGATATTGAAAACAAAATCTTTGCAAACTTTTTTAAACCTTTGCAATATAATATTTGGACAAAAAGCACTTTAAAGCACAGATAGCCACTTTGGCTACTGATACTTAGGGACTTAGGTTGAGTTATTTTCCGACATTTGCAAGAAAAATTTGCAAGATTCAATAATATTGCAGAACTTTGCATCGTTAAATATAAAAAAGTATGTTTAGACAATTCTAAGAATCTTTTAAAAAATATTTTTCAAATTGTGTGACTTATTAAAACCTTTATCGTTAAAAGTATATAAGAACTAAAGAGCAAATAACGGGAACTTTTTACAACTTATTTTATGTTTATTTATTGATAATAATCAAGAAACAAACCAGTAGAAATTAACGTTATAAGATTATAGCAAAAGAGTATTATATTTGAATATAAATATTGTTACTTAAAAAAATAAATGTTTATTAGTGTTGAAAATGTTGAGGGGTTAGAAAATGATAAATATTTTTAGGCAAGATTAAGATTTTTCATAGTTAAATAGGTTTAGAGGTAAGACGGGAAAGGGTGTTTCCCTTGGAAGCACCACTTTTTTTCAAGCTAATAAATTGAAACTAATAAACGATATAAAAATTTTCATAGTCAAGCAACTGTTGCCCCGAGTGAAGCCTCCGATAGATTTAGATGTAATATAGGAGAGGGTGTTTCAATTAGCATTAAAAGATTTTTCATAGTTAAATAGGTTTAGAGGTAAGACGGGAAAGGGTGTTTCCTTTGGGAACACCACTTTTTTTAAGCTAATTATTTCAAGATTGAGGAGAGAGATTTGATGGAGTATTTAATTAGTTTCTAAAATTGTAATAGTGCAGTTATTTTTCATAGTTAAATAGGTTTAGAGGTAAGACGGGAAAGGGTGTTTTCTTTGGAAACACCACTTTTTTTTAAATCATAAAATGAAATAATAACAAATAAGATTTTTCATAGTTAAATAGGTTTAGAGGTAAGACGGGAAAGGGCGTTGCTGATGGCGATGCTCTTTTTATTTTGTCTAAAATCTACAAAAAAGCCCAATACTATTAGCATTAGGCTTTCGAAATTATTAATTTATGGTAACAATCTTAAATATTTTTATTGAGTAAGTGTCTGATTATCAATTATTTGTAATTCATGAGTTGAATTTATTTAGTAATTTTAGTAATTAGTACCGATGATACTAAATCACCCTTCCTATATGTCTCCGTTTTGACTACACCTATGTTTGGGCTAAACCACTCTGTCGTTTGCATCGATATATTAAAGATGGCTTTAATATATCGATTGCTCGTGATTTTATAACATTCAAACGTTCCTGCGGGGGTTTTGATACTTTCTTTGGCTTCCACTTTTCTGTCTGTAACTTTCAACGTCATCGACATCAGTTTCATCCCACCTGAGTAAGTATCGGCTGAAAATTCATTATCGGGTAATATTGCTCCGACACTCATGGAACTCGGATAATTTAAGGAAGCATTGTTACTTTTTATCTCCATACCCTTCATTTCCATTGTTTTGGCTTGGTCGCCAGGCAATAGAGCCTTCATATCTACCGAAAAGTTATTACCATCACATTTATATGTTCCCTCATTGGAGGTTAGCTCTTTTCCTTTTTCATTGAATACTTTTGAATTTACTCTTGCCTGACTGCCATTGCTGGACAATACTTTATAAACAACTTTTCCATCAGTATTCCCTTTTCTGTCATACATTGACATCTCGATTTCGGTGTTATTGGTCAGTAATAAATACCCACAAGTCTGAGCTTTGGTAGGTAAATTCGTGATAAAAAGAGCGGAGAGTAAGATAAATAGTTTTTTCATGGTCAATGTAATTCAAAGTAATTGTTATTCAAAGATAGGAGAAGTTTGTGGAATAAAAATCCATGACAAGCGGAGAATTAGTGAACGGTAAACTTGATTTATTAAACGGTAAAGTGCCAATAAAAATCCTCCATAAAGTTTTTCGTTATGGAGGATTCTGTATAAAATTTAAGTATTTTAAGGCTTAAATTCTCTTTCTGAGTGCTTCAAATAAAATTACACCAGTTGCCACAGACACATTCAACGACCCCACACGCCCAGCCATTGGGATTGTCGCTAATTCATCTACTGAACGTAATAATTCCTCCGAAATACCGTCTTCTTCTGACCCCATAATAATGGCTGTCGGAACGGTAAAATCTATATCATAAATATTTTTTGATAATTTTTCAGAACAAGCAACTACTTGAATGCCAGAATTTTGCAGATATTTTATAGTCATAAATAAATTTTCTTCACGACAAACGGGCAAGAAATTCAAAGCCCCCGAGGAAGTTTTCATGGCATCAGCATTGATTTGGGCAGCACCCTTCGTAGGTATCACGATGGCGTGAACTCCTGTACATTCAGCCGTGCGGGCGATTGCTCCAAAGTTACGCACGTCCGTGATGCGGTCAAGCACAAGAATAAGCGGAACTTGTCCTTTTTCATACACATCAGCCACCACGTTTTCGAGTTTGGCGTAATTAATCGCCGACACGAAGGCAATAACGCCTTGATGGTTTTTTCGAGTAATCCTATCTAATTTTTCAGAGGGTACTTTTTGCACAGGTACGCCACGCATACGGGCAAACTCTAAGACTTCAAGGCTTCCTAATTCTCGCTGAACTAATATTTTATCTATCTCTTTTCCCGCCCGAAGCGTCTCCAAAACCGACTGAACACCAAAGACTATATCCTTACTTTCGGGTTTTGCTTGATTAAAAAAGTTTTTATTGAATGGTTTTTTATACCCATCAGGCTTTTTGAAACCATCAGGCTTTTGATACTCTTCTGGATTATTTTCTGTTGTCATTATTTGTGATTATATTTTATGGTTCTACTATTATTGATACTGGGACGCATAGTCGGGATTAAGAGTAGAACAGGTTTTCAACCTGTTTATCGGACTCCATGAACAGGTTGGAAACCTGTTCTACATTAAATCCCGCATAAATTGTAGTAGAACCTATTTTATCTACAAAGTTCGTGAAGTTTTCTTGGTCTTTTTTATTTTTTGGAGGTAAAGAAAATTTATTTATTCAAAATATCACAATACAGCTAATTGGTATAATTATATGAATCTTTCAATAGTACAATTTCACTTTTTTATCATACGGCTTGTTTTTTTGATATATAATGTATTACCTTTGCATATCATTTGTGGAAATGTACAAATCGTTCTTTGAAGTAACAATAATATCGCCAACCATAAATATCTGAAAATCAGATACTTGCTATCACTCTTTTCTTAATCCTGATGTATCGCAGGAACATATTTCCACAGAATAATCCTATATCACACTAACCGCCCAATTTTTATTTACTTCTAAAACAGACTTCTTGTTGAAGTCGATGATTATCTATTTTGTCAATGTGAGCCAAAAGAGGCTCACCTAATCTAAAAGTAAGGAATATATGAAACAAACGGTAAAATTGGTCGTAGCTATTTTAATAGGTAGCTCGATTGTGTATGCGTGCAAAGTAAAACAACAACAAAGTAACTTATCTCTACCCAAAAATCAATCAGTAGCTGTTCAAGAAGTGGACGACGAAACGTTGATTAAAATGTTATCAAGAAATTGGGTAGTGAATGTGGTAAATTATCAGGCGGATGCTCGTAAGAATGTATTGTATGAACGTGGTATAGATGCAAATTTGCACGATTTTTCAAAAGAATCTTTCAAAATAACTGCCGATGAGAAAGTAGTCTACACAGACGAAGGGGGTCAAAAACACGTAGGAACGTGGGATTTGAAAGACAACAACACTAAGTTGTTAATGGAATTTGAAGATGGTGAAGAGGTATCATTTAACATTATCGAAAAAAATAAGAATCAATTGGTCTTGCACATGAGCATTGACGCACGTAAAGTAAAATGGAATATCACTAATCTAAGCGAAATAGATATTCCAACTGCCGCAGTTTTTGCAGGATTTTATGCAGGACTTGTGGATGAAAAAACCGAAACGGTAAATATTACTTACAAAATGAATCCGAGAGGGTAGTGGTTCAATTAACAGTGAACAGTTATCAATTAACAGTGAATAGTTAACAGTTATCAGTAAAAATATTGAAATAAAAAATGCCGATTTGGAACTAATATCTCCAAATCGGCATTTTTTTTACCTAATACCTAATACCTAATACCTAATACCTAATACCTAATACCTAATACCTAATACCTAATACCTAATACCTAATACCTAATACCTAATAC
>JAYUOX010000161.1:0-4769 GCA_043760595.1 Cytophagales bacterium | reverse complement strand
TACGGGCTACGTTACTGGAATCTCGGGTGGAACTTCCCAGAAAATAATACGTCCCCGCCGATGGTCCATTTTCGCTACGGTTATTCCCAGCTGATTTTACAATTAAATAAAAAGGAGCGGAATTAGCAATTCTATCAAAATTTTGGGCAGAATTATCATAAAATCCAAACTTGTAATCTTCTGTCTCACTGATACTTACACTACCATACCAGCCCCAACGGTTGGTAGTTGAACTAAAAATCCAACCCGCCTGAAAACCATACGAATGATTAGAAATGGCTAAATCCTTAGCAGCAACGGTCATTTCTGATACATCACCACCAAAATCCCATGCTTTCAGGTTTGCTCCAAAAGCCATTCCTCGGGCTTGGGCAGAAATTCCCGAGGCAATCATCGTACCCGCAACGTGTGTACCGTGTGCATCCGAACCTGTTACATTATCTTGTTGAGTAACTCTCGCCCCAAATTCTTGGTGGGTTGATAACACAGCTCCACCGTCCCAAATGCCTAATCTATTTTTGACGGCTTCACTACTACCACTCAATGACAGACCTAACGAACCACCCGAATATAATTGGTTTGTCCGAGTCGTGGCGGCAGCATTGGCATTACTTTCTGTGGTCAAATACAGAGGCATTCCCGAGTCGTCTATTCCATTCAAACGAAATATTTTTCCACCGCCAAAATCCACTTCGGTTTGCCAACCTTTTTGTTGGGCGGTTTTGAGGGCTTTTTGGTAATTTTGCTTATATTTTTTTGCCAATTCTTCCGAAAGAGCTTGTTGTTTTTTCTTCTGAGTATCATTATACAAATCTTTCTGTGCTTTGGAAAGAATAGTAGAAAACACAAAAAGAAGAAGAGTAATCAAAAATTTCATATTATTATTTTAGTTTGCTGAAAATTAGGGACATAAAGATAACGAAAAAAATGTTTGGGAAGTTTTTGCATGAAGTCCATTGTAAGTAGATTTACGTGTAAAAAGGAATTTTTGTTGCGTGAAGCGAATAATTATTATAAAATTGGTTCACTACGTATTTGTACAAAATTACTCATGCCGTGACTTCTTAGCTCATAAACTACTATCAGTCATGCCATGAGTTTCGTTGAACGAAAAAAACCAACGTCCCTCCAAAAGTTAATCTTTTGTTAATAAATACTTTACTTAAAACTCTTACGTTTTGTCATTAAACCAAATCAACGCAAACATGAACAGATTAGCTAAGTCGTTATTAATCAGTACTTTAATCTTCACGAATGTCATCGTGAGTAACGCCCAACAAGTCATTATGGAAAAACCATTCGTCAAAAAAATCGAAGTAACTGGTAGTGCCGAACAGGAAGTATTACCCGACGAAATCTACGTAACTGTATCGCTTCGTGAGTATTTTAAAGAGAAAGAAAACAAGAATAAAATTGATATGATGGTTTTGGAAAAACAACTCCAAAAAGCCGTAGAAGAAGCTGGAATACCGAAAGAAAACTTCTCTATCGGAGCAATCAACGGCTATCGTGAATGGTGGGGTAAAAAGAAACCAACGACTTTTGTGGAGAGTAAGAATTATATCTTGAAAGTATCCAATCTTTATAAAATTGACGGTATTATTTCGAGGGTTGATGAAAAGGGAATTGCCTACGTAAACATTGACCGTTATGAATTTTCTAAAATAGAAAAACTCCGTAAAGACATCAAAATCAAGGCTTTACAGGCTGCCAAAGAAAAAGCCACTTATCTTTTGGAGGGTATTGGCGAACAATTAGGCGAAGCCATCGACATCATCGAAATAGACCATACTTATACGCCTCAACCCGTGTACTCGAATATGATGATGCGTACTATGAGTGCCGATGCAGCGAGTGGTGGAATGCCCGAGAGTAATGTAGATGTTCAGAAAATCAAAGTCCGATATGAAATGAAGGCGGTTTTTAAGATTAAGTAGGAGTTGGTTATTGGGAAGATTTATTCAGAATTAAATCACGTAAAGCATTTTGTTTTAGATAAAATTTGTATTAATCGAATTTTCTATATAAATTTTACATCCTAAAAGCTAAAACTAATTGCAATATGAAAAATGTCTCCAACCTTATTCATTACAAAGGAAACACCGTTACGGTCATTGATTCCTCCAAATCGGTCTATGATGCCTTAGAAATCATGGTTCAAAAAAATATTGGAGCCTTGGTTGTCTATCAAGAAGATGCCTTTGTGGGTGTGGTAACAGAACGTGATTATGCTCAAAAAGTAATCGTAAAAGGTAAGCATTCACACAATACGCTGGTGTCAGAGATTATGCAAGCCTCGCCCGCTACCGTAAAGTTTGAAGATACCATTGAACGATGTATGGAATTGATGTCTGACAAACACGTCCGATATTTGCCCGTTGTGGCTGATAATCATGTAGTTGGCTTAGTTTCGATGGGTGATGTGGTTCGTTATATCATCGAAGATCAAAAAGATACTATCACCCATTTACAGAATTTTATCTCGGGTGGGGTTTGAGATAAATACTTGAAAGCAAAAATGCTCTGAAACCCAAATTCGGAGCATTTTTGCTTTCTAACCCAAGAAAAAATCCGATATTTGGAGTTTAAATTCATTTTCAAAAATATGCAACTTACTCAACACTTTATTCTTACAGCATTACAGTCTTTGGAAAAAGAAAAAAAGCTAATTTTCAAAAATGAAAAAGGGAAAGTAAAAGTCTTTTTTCTGAAAAATGATTTCTATTGTATCACTTTTGACGGTAACGAAATACAGACCACCAAAGACCTTGAAGCTATCTACGAAACTGTGATTGGAATTTTGGAAATAAATCAGTAAGTATCTCTATACCAGAGGTTTATATTTCACAAATCCGAACAGGTGCAAGAAGATTACCCGTGAAATTCTGAAATTGAAAGGTACCGTAAGGAGGGATAAAATGGTTACAGGGATGATATAGTACATTACGGGGGGGTCGTTGAAAAAATAAAATATAACCACTCCAAGCACTACCAACAATGCTATCGTATTGGCATAACTCACAAACATAGCCCCGTACCAAAAGCCTGGCTCGACCTCAAATTTTAGTTCGCAAACGGGGCATTTTTCGTGCATTTCTGAAAACTTATTTAATCGCCAAAAAGGGTACATAAACATCTTTCCTTCTCTACATCGTGGGCATCGAGCTTCGCTCATGGCTTGGAATTTTGACCGATTGATGTCTGATTTGATATTTTCCATTTTCTTAGCGATTGATGATGATTCTTTTTGTAATCGTATAAAAATTATCCGTCCTGAGTCTCAGCATATATTCGCCTTCGGGGAGGGCTGTAAGGTCAAGGGTTTTTACATTATCAAAAATAGCAACGCTTGCCTGTCTGATAAAAGCACCTCCCATATCATAAATATCAATGCTGGTATTTCGCCAATCTACTTTTGAATCAACATTAAAAATCCCTGTACTTGGATTTGGATAAACAGATAACCCTCTGTCATCATACAATTCAAAACTAAATTCATTGGATGGGTCAGACGCACAAATTTTATCTCCGTAAGATTGAGTTTTATAAATATTTTTGGCGGTTACTCTAAACCTCCCTCCTTCATTAAACCTGATAATGTTTCCTAAATAATCAATTCTATTGACATCATTGTATTGCCATACGTAACTGTTTGCCTTGGGGTTTTCGACACCAATGGTATAAGGGCTAAGTCTGGTAATGTTTTCTACTTTGGACGGTACGGGTTTTACTGAAACAACTAATATTCCAGAAAGCCCTGATTTACAGCTATTTATGTCAGTCTGAAAACCTTGAAAAGTGCCCGATTTATTAACATTTAGATTTGAAAAATTATACTTCGCCAAAGCACCATCCTGAGATGCTAACCAAGTTGGAAACCCTCCACTAACAACATTCATCTGTAAAATGGTACTCTCGCCCTGACAAAAAACGGTATCTCGGGTACTCGAAATACTCGGAATAGGAGGGAGGAGATTAACTTTTACTCTTGTTGCCAAAGATAATTTAGAAATACAACCATTTCTGTCAACCGTCCTAACACTATAATCACCTGAATTTCTGATAGTTATGTTTCGAGTAGTTGAGCCAGTACTCCAACGATACGCTTGTACGTCTTGATTTGAGGATGACAATATTACGCTGGTATCTGCACAAAAAGTGGTAGGACCATTGGGAGCAATACTTGGTGTAGTTGGCAATGGATTCACGGTTACTTTCACTTCATTGGATGCGAGAGAAACGCAACCTTTATCACTAACTGTTTTTACGGTAAAATTACCCGAAGTATTAACTTTGAGGTTTTTTGAGTTTGCTCCATTGCTCCAAAGGTAATTTATTGCTCCTTGATTGGACGACTGTAAAATTACATTGGTGTCTGCACAAAATACGGTTGAGCTACTCGTTGTAATAACGGGCGTAGGTGGAAGGGGCTTTGAAACAATATTTACAGGATTAGAAAAATTGGACTGACACCCAAAGTCATTGATAATTTTTACGGAATAACTCCCCGAGGTTATGACTGAAATTTCTTGGGACTTACTGCCCGTATTCCACTCAAAAATTTTGCCTTCATTAGCTTTTAAAGTAGCTTTATTTCCTTCACAAAAATCGGTTGCTCCCGTAGCTGTAATCGTAGCCACTGGAATATTACTCCCTTTAAATGAAATGGCAGGTACTTGTGTAACATTACCCAAAGCGTCCCGCATACGGGCAAAATAATCCCTTCCACCATCGACATTTAATGTTGTTTTTTGCTGAAATGAAAATCT
>JAYUOX010000160.1:0-4780 GCA_043760595.1 Cytophagales bacterium | reverse complement strand
AATTTCTGAAAGGTTTTACTTTCTTCTTTGAGTTGTTGGCGAGTATAATCTGCCAAAATAAAACCCGACCAATTCATCTTTTTTACGGCTTTTGTAATGTTCAAACCCGCATTGATTGAATTATTAATGCCTTTATCCCTTGAAAGATTAGGCGTTGGTACTCCACTTCGTTGATTGTATAAATCCAGATAAACCCCCAACTGATTAACTGTTGGTGAATAAACCCCTCCCAATTCATTATTCAACACCATGCCGTTAATTTGTTCGGTTGCTTTTCCATTGGCTACTTTTTCGGAGGTATTGTTGCTATTCACAAAGAAATTTAAAAAATCTCTGGGAGCAATTTTATTGATTCTCATTTCACCCGTGTAGGTTTTTTGAGTACCTCCGCCCATGTTTCCTTCGCCAAAAGCTCCTTTATTTCGGTCTGGTTTTAGTCTTAAATTTAGGGTGACAGAGTTGGGCGTTCTGCCAGCGGTTACTTCCAAGGATTTTATCATATCGCCCTTGATGGTCTCCAAAGTGGCTTTTGCATTGCCTCCGAACAGTTCATAACCATTCACGGTTACACTCATTACGTCATTCCCCGCAATCTGAACGCTGCCATCCGCCGTGATTCTGATGCCTGGGATTTTCTTTAAAAGGTCGTTGGTATTGCCGTGCGGTTTCATTTTTACTGAATCCACATCAATCACCAGCGTATCGCCCCGATAACGCATCCGATTGTCAGGACGTACCACGACCTCCCGCAAGAGTTGTGTGCGTGGAAGCATTTCAAAATAAATGATTTGATTATCTTTGAGGGTATCATCTCGAATAGGAAAAATTGCCGTAGCGTATTCCTCCGCTTCCAAAATGATTTGGTAGTTGCGTTTTACCCGCAAGCGTATGCTGATGCAAGTATCACGAACATAAAATTTGATTTGTTGATTTTGAAAAGAGAGTTTTGCGGTGAGTTTTTTATTAGAATATACTTCTTGAAAACTTGGACAAAGCCGAATGATTTTTTCAGTTTGTCCGTAGGATTGAAAAAAGAGAGAAAAAGTAAAAATTAAGGGTAAAAAAGACTTCAAGGGAAATAGGGGCTTATCAAATATTTATTTCTGTAAAAGTAAATTACTTGAATTTAACTCTGGGAATTAATTACAACGATTACCACCGCTACAATCTCCATACTCTGTTCCGCTGCTACTTCTCATACCAACTATGTGACCCGCAACATCACAATATAGTTGAGCTTTAACTGTATTTTTTTTATGATGAGTAACACTTTTTTTAACTGACGTATTCGCCATTGATACTGAACTAATTGCTAAAACTAATGCGAGTGTACTTAATAATTTTTTCATGATTTTAAAGTTATTGTTAAAACGTGAGAGAAACAAATATTGATAAACCCTTGCACAATATTATTATTATTATTATTGTCCAAATTTTTAAAGGCTTTTTTTTACTTAAAATCAAAAAATTATTCACTCATGAAAAAATTAACCCTATTGTTATCACTTTTGGTTTATCTAAATAGCTATGCCCAAATGGTTAAACCTTTCAATCTCAAAGATTTTGAAGGGAAGAAAATAGTTAGCTTGTTTAAAAGTACCACAGAACTAAAAGGAAGTTACCCTGGAGTTTTCGCAGTTCCCACGAACCAATATCATACTGTTAATCGTACAATTTCATTTCAGAAAGAAAATCAAAATTTCTTAGTACAGAGAGTACTGAATAAAGTTCATATCGACATTGAAAATATGGTCACCTTAGAGCGTAATGAATTTGATACGGAAAAGAAATTTGATAGACATGAAATGGCAACAGTGATATATGGGAGATATGACACTTTTATTAACAAACCTTTCAAAATAATTTACAATCCGCAATACGTTCGAATAGATACATTATCAAATTTCACGTACGATAATTTTTACTTTGAAATAGCTTGGAGCGATAATACAATCCCTGTTTTACAAGAAAATTTTATAGGATTGTTCCAGATGAGTTTACCGTCTGAAACCGAATGGAAAGTAGGACAGAAATGGGAACAAATAATCAAGAGAAAAGTAGGACAAAGTACAAGGAATGAGACTATCGTAAACTCATACGTTGTAAAAGCCATAAAGGATGATGAAATTACCCTATCAGTAAACGGAGTAAATATTCCTGAACAGTCAATTTATCAAAGGTCTGACGGTTATGTGAACAATACTTTGAAAGATAGCAAAGTAACTACAACTGATAAAATTAACTATACCATTGAACAAAAGGCAACTTATGAGGGACTTATAAAATTAAATCCTAAAAACAACTTCATCCGAAAATTAGAAATAAGTGAGAATAGCTATAAAAGAATTACATTAAAAGATAGTCCTGTTGCTGGTCCAGAAGAGGACTATACCATTACCGTTGAAAACACCTTAGAAGACTTAAAATAAAGCAAAATCATCCCAAGCCAATAGAAACGGTCAAGCCCAAAATGCTTGACCGTTTTGCGTTACGATAAGCTCAGAATAATTTTGTAAATTTGTTTCAAAATCAGTTTCAATTATGTCCAAAAAAACATCCATAGAATTATCAGAGCCTTTATTAGTGAGAGGAGTAGGTCTAAAAAGACTCAGGTTAGCAACGCCTGCTCTTCAAAAAATATTTGAAGTAGAAGGTACATTGAATGAGACAGAAAAAACGTTACTTCACAAGGTACGTTTACGACTCATAGATGATGCCGACTCATGGAACGAAGAGGAATTGAAGATGCAATTTATTAGTATGATTATGTTTTTGGCAGATTTTGAAAGTCCTATCCGTACTTATTATGACCGTGAAATTTCTGAAACTGTGGGTGACATTTTTATTCGTTGCGAAGCCGACATGTTACTCTCAAAAGGAATAGGAGAATTGATAGAGACACCTTACTTTTTCTTGCACGAATATAAACGAGAAAAAAAATACTCAGGAGACCCCGTTGGGCAAATGTTGGCGGGAATGTTAGTAGGACAGGCAAAAAACAAGAATGAAAATAATAATCCTGACCGACCCATGTACGGTTGTTATGTACAAGGAAGATTCTGGTTTTTTTCAGTATTGGAAGGTAAAGAATACGTAATCGCTCAGAGTTTGGATGCTACTGACGAAGTGATGGCAGAGAAGTTGGTGCTGATATTAAAAAACTTGAATAAGATTATTTTAGAAACATTAGTTGATAAATAAAATAACGAATACAATCAAAAAAGGCGTGAGAAAATCAATTCTCACGCCTTTTTTATGAATCTAAAACCGTTTTTAAACCATCTCTACCTTATTTCCCATACGCTTGCGTTCACCTGCTTCCAAGAAAATTTTGCGGATACGGATAGATTTTGGTGTAATTTCTAAATACTCATCTTTCTGGATATATTCCATTGATTCTTCCAAAGAGAAGTTCAATTTTGGAGCAATCTTCACGTTATTATCCGTACCAGAAGCACGCATATTCGTTAATTGTTTGGCAGTCTGAACGTTTACTTCAATATCATTCTGACGATTATGCTCTCCAATTACCATTCCAGTATAAACTTCCTGCGTTGGGTCGATGAAGAAAACACCTCTATCTTGCAACTTATCAATTGAATATGGAGTCGCCGCACCTGAGTTCATTGAAATTAACGAACCGTTGATACGTCCAGGAATTACACCTTTGTATGGTTCATAAGCCTTGAAACGGTGAGCCATGATTGCTTCTCCGAAAGTTGCAGTCAATACTCTTGAACGCATACCAATCAAACCACGTGAAGGAATGTTGAACTCTAAATGTTGCAAGTCACCTTTTGGCTCCATAATCAACAATTCACCTTTTCCTTGGGTGGCAATTTCAATTACTTTACCCGCTGATTCTTCTGGAACGTCCACTACTAAAATCTCAACTGGCTCTAAACGCTCTCCGTTTTCACCTTCTTTGAAAATTACTTGTGGTTGTCCAACTTGCAATTCATATCCTTCACGACGCATGGTTTCAATCAAAACTGACAAGTGAAGAATGCCACGACCAAATACTAAGAATTTATCTTCCGAAGTGGTTGTTTGAACTTTCAAGGCTAAATTTTTCTCAGTTTCTTTGAACAAACGGTCACGTAAGTGTCTGGATGTCACGAACTTACCTTCTTTACCATAGAACGGAGAGTTATTGATGGTAAACAACATATTCATGGTTGGCTCATCAATTGAGATTCTTGGTAATGCTTCTGGGGTTTCGTAGTCAGTAACAGTATCACCAATTTCAAAATCTTCGATACCCGTCATGGCACAAATTTCTCCCGAAGAAACTTCGCTTACTTTTATTCTTCCAAGACCTTCAAAAACTTGAAGTTCTTTAATTTTCATTCTTTTTACCGAACCGTCTGCTTTCATTAAAGCTACTTGCATACCTTCTTTGAAAGTTCCACGGTGAACACGACCAATGGCAATACGACCTACGAAAGAAGAATAATCCAATGACGTAATTTGCATCTGTGGAATACCTTCGTTGGTGGCTGCGGGAGGAATACTGGCGATAATTACGTCTAATAATTCAGTAATATCTTCGGTTTTACGCTTCCAATCCGTACTCATCCATCCTTGCTTAGACGAACCGTAAAGTGTTTGGAAATCTAACTGGTCTTCTGTTGCTCCTAAGTTAAACATTAAGTCAAAAACTTGCTCATGTACTTCGTCTGGACGACAGTTTTCTTTATCTACTTTATTGATAATTACGATTGGTTTCAATCCTAAATCAAGTGCTTTTCCTAATACGAAACGAGTTTGAGGCATTGGA
>JAYUOX010000159.1:0-14262 GCA_043760595.1 Cytophagales bacterium | reverse complement strand
TAACTATCCAACTCATCCAAATTTATTAATATACTATTGGATATAGAAAAAAAACGATGGTTGTTCACCAATAATTGATCATATTGACCTAAGTTTCGAGCAGCAATCACTTCTTCTCCATTTTTAAAAATAAAGCGAGTAATCTCCTTATCAGCTTCTAAATAAATAATTTGATCAATTTGAACAAACGAAATAACACCACCTATTTTGTGGACTGCCAGTTTAGCGTTTTTATTGTCGGGCGACCTAACTAAATCCATAAATAATTGAATCTGATTAAGATATTGCTGGGGGTTACTTCGTTCAATTGCTTTCTTGATCGCTTTCTCAAATAAAATTGGTTCAATGGGTTTTGTCAAAAAATCAAGGGCAGAATAGGCAAATGCCATCGTGGCATAATCAAATTTACGATTACCAGTTAAAAAGATTACTTCAAAATCCATTGGAATTTTAAGGATTTGAAGTTTGTTGAGAATATCGTAGCTCGTGCCGCCCATAATTTCGATGTCCATCAAAATAAAATCTGGACTTAGGGTAGAGATTAAACTTATTCCTTCATCTACATTATTTGCCTCTCCTATGATTTCTACCTGTGGAAAGTGCTTTTTTAACAGTGATTTGATTAAGTTTAACTCATGAATGATGTCTTCAACTATTATTGCTTTCATGTGTGGTTGGAATTTTCGGCAAGTGGCTTTCAACAATCGGCTAAATAACCGAAAGCCTACTTCTGAAAGCCAGTAGCCATTTATGAATAACTAATCTTTATCGTTACAACCGTTCCCCCTTTGGTTCGGTCATTGGTTTGAATATTGATGTTGTAACCCATTTCGTTCAAGATTTTCACTCTTCTATTTACTAAATCCGTACCTCTGGACTTATATTTTTTGAAAGAATTTTGTTGTAATTCTGATGCTTTTTCACGTCCTACGCCATTATCTTCAACGGTACAGATTAAGGTATCTTCATCCAAACTCAAAAAATGAATCCATAGTTTACCCTCTTCATCTGCATTTTTATAGAGTAAACCGTGTTTTATGGCATTTTCTACAAAAGGTTGAATAATTAGAGGGGGAACTCTGTAATTACTTTCATTTAACTTCCCGTCCATGTTGATTTCATACGTAAAGCGGTTAGAGTATTGCAATTGTTCAAATTCAATATACATTTTTAGTAGTTCAATTTCACGAGACAATACGATTTCACTCTGGAAAAGTGACCCCGTTTGATCCTCTCCGATGATAGAAGCTTCCAAGTAATTCCGAATCAAAGCCGACAGTTTCAAGAGGTTTTCGTTGGCTTTTACCGTATCATTATTTAAGATTAACTGCTGAATTGTGCCTAACACATTGAAAGTAAAATGCGGATTCATTTGTGCTTGAATCGTTTGGACTTGCAAAAAGCGAACTTTGTGTTCTTGTTCGTTAAGTTGTTTTTGTTGTTCATTGTTCCTCTGAATCTGTCGGTGTTCTCTTAACCAAAAATACGCAACAACAAGCAACAAAATTAAACCAACAATAGAAGCATATTTGTAAAAATTTGGTGATTTATAAAATAGCAAAGATACTTTAAACGACTGTGTTGCAATACTGTATTCCTCGGTGTCTAACGAACCCAAACGTGAACGAACCTCAATAAAATGAGAACCATTTGGTAAGTTATTAACCATTAATAAATTTTGCTCCTGCCACTCACTCCATTTATCTAATATTCCTTTGATTCTAAAACTATATTGGGATTTAAAAGGCTTATCTTCCCCGATTGATTGCACGGTAAAAGCTACGGCATTTTGTCCATAAGGTAAATTTACGATTTCGGAATTATTAACAAATGAAATTCTGGAATTTCCAACTTTGGTAATAAAAGTTTTGAGTACACGTTTTTGTAAGTTTAGTTCTTGCGGATTCATTCGTGTCAGCACAGAGCCCGATGTAATCCAAATATATCCATTTGAATCACGAAATGAACCTAATTGCCCAGGTTCTAACCCCATGTATCCATTGTGATGGTTATAAACTTTGAGTTCTACTTTACCGTTGGCATTAAATTTTTGAAGATTTAAAATATATAACCCTTGTAGATTTCCAATCAACAGATGCTGACCATCAATTTGCTCCATTAAATTAATCATTCCATCAAAATGATTCAATAAAACTCTTTCAAAGACATCTTTTTGTGGGTTATAACGAAACAATCCATCTCGCCACGACATTGCCCAAAGTGTTCCTTGCCAATCAAAATATAAGCCCAAAATACCTTTTGTTGATATTTTATGGTTGTTAGTATTGTAATATTTGAACTGTTTAGTATCAGGATTATAACGTCCAATTCCATACCCCGAAAACCAATATTCATGGTTTGGGGAAACAACAACTGAATTTATCAAAGAAGTGAAAATTTTAGTAGTATCTTTAATGAACTCCGTACCATTCGGAGATTGACTTTGAATAGTATAAAGTTGATTATTTCCAGAAGCTATAATCTTATTTCTTTTCTTATCTTCGGCAATACAAAAAGCCATAGGTTCACCTTGTTTGTGCGTAAAAAATTGCCATTTTTGATAATCATACTTAAAAATACCTGCAACGTGTGGCAACCAAATATTATCAAATTTGTCTTTCAAGGGTTTATAATACCAGTCATTGGATGGATAACCATGCTTTTTTAACCACGCTGGAATGGCAAATTCTCGTTGTTTTTCGGGCAGAATGCTAATTACTTTTTCATCAAATTTTTGAAGAGAAACCTTGAAATTCAAAAAATATAATTGCTGATTTTTATCCTCTACCACGCCCCAACAATACGGAACTTGCTCTTCTGAAAATTGTCTAAAACCCTTTCTGGTTAATTGCCAAAGTCCTTTTTCGGTGGGAATCCAAAGAGTTTCTCCATCCAGTTGTTTCAAAAAACTGAGATCAGTTGCCAGAGGTGGATTTTTGGCAATAAAATCCGCTTGTTTGGTACTTTTAGGAAGGTAGAATAACTTATTATCAACCACAAAAATAAAATCATGATTAATTGAATTGATGACTTGAAATGTTTTTCCGCCTATTTTCAGAAAAGGTTTAACAAATTTCCCATTCCAAGAATAAAAGGTTTTTTCAGAAGTAATTGTTGAGTTGAAAATGAGTTCATCCTTAAAAACTACCTCCATATAATTACAAGGTGGGGCTAATATTTTTTGCCATTTGCAATCCTTGTAACTGAATAATTGTTTTCCAACAGACATTATCAAGCAATTAGTGAAAGGAAAGTAATTTATACTATTCAAGCTATCTGCAAAATATTTAGGAGGATTTATGAGGGTGTATGGTAGAAGCGTATCTCCTTCCGTGTGAAACAGGATTCTTTTATTCAAGGCATTTTTAGCAAAGCAAAACATTTCACTTTTATTATTAAAAGTTTGAGACATTATCTCAGTGAAACCTTTTGGGGTAGGGTATTTTTTAAATGTCTTACCATCAAAACGAACTGCCCCTTTTCTCCCACAAATAATCCAAACGAAGCCTTGGTTATCTTCTTGAATGTTGGAGATATAATTATCTAATAAACCATCAGCAGTGGTATAATTAGTAAAAGTCTCGCCATCAAAACGACTCAAACCAAAACCTGTACCCGCCCAAACCATTCCCCGACTATCCTTCAAAACCGTGTAAACCTGCATTTGAGCTAAGCCTTGTTGGGTTGTGTATTTTTGTATTGGATAGTCTTGTGCTGAGACTATTCCAAAACTGGAGAGGAAAAGTAATGTTAAAAAGCGAATACGTGTCATTCAGATAGTTTAGGGATGTCAATTCTTTATGCAAGGTTATAAATAAAAACCGATTTGTCACGATAAGTGAGCAATCTTGGTCATTTTTTCAAATAAACGGCTAAAAAACCCTTAAAAACGGTTTTAGCCATTTACCAGTTATTTGAAATACTGACCATATTTTGGCAAAAAAATACCAATTATTGGATATTATTATTTTGAAAGAAAAATTTATTAGAATATTGAACATTATTTACAATCATCTACAATTTTTCTAACCACCATAGTTTATGATTTATAACTCCCCGAATGTGCCATTATTGACTTTAAATGCTCGACAAAAAAAGTATGTAGCCATTGATCAAATTCTCTTTTTGGAGGGAGATATTAACTACACGCATTTCTATTTTCAATTCCGAAAACCTACTGTCATTTCTCGTTCGCTCAAATTCTTTGAGGCAGATTTGCTGCCCCGTGGTTTCCTCAGAATTCACCGTTCCCACATCGTCAATTCCCGTTTTGTAAAAAATGTTAATCTTTTGGAAAATACGCTAACGTTGGTGGATGGGACGGTTTTGAGGGTGGCGAGGCGTAGAATTAAAGAAATTTTTCAACTATCTTTTTAACCATTAAAATTCTCAAAAAATGAAAAAAGTATTACTATTATTGATTTTTGTGTTTGTAGGGTTTGTGGGTTTTGGGCAGACGGCTACAACTCGTGTAACTGTTATTACTCATGGTTTTACGTTAAATGGAAAACTCGATGATGACGATGATTGGAAGAAATTTGCCCTTAGATTGAGGAAAAGAACAGGTGGTACTGTTTTTTTTAATAATAGATATGGAAATTGGTCTATCCTCGGGGAAATTAAAGATGGTAATGAAACTCTTGATAATGGTACAAACAATACTTCAACAGAACATAAAATATTTCTTTATGATTGGGCATATCGTTCTAACAAACTTCACGATGGGAATTTAGAAGCATGTGCAGATAATTTATTTGCCATGTTATGTAAGTCTCCAATTGGAAATATATTTGATACACAACAAACAAATACAAGTCTTCATTTTATTGGACACAGTAGAGGAACAATATTACTTCTTCAAGTAGCACATAGAGTTTTAAAATACTTTTCATCTAAAAGTATAGATTTAATGACATTTCTTGACCCGCATCCTGCAACTGCCATGAATGATGTATCAACCTTTGATGAAACATTATCTTTGCCTGGTATTTATGGAGTCCCAATTACTAATTGCTTGATTCCGAATACAGGAAAGTCAAATATCAATAATACACTGATAAAACTACCTTCAAACGTAAAAAAATCAGATGAATATTATCGTCAAGATGGAGTTTATGAATGTACGGCAGGTAAAGGAGATTTTGATGGTATTCCTATTACTGGAATACCTAACTTTCAAAGGAAATTTTATAATGCTACTTTATCAGGGATTAGTTTATCACCGGTACATTCGTTGGTACATAAATGGTATTTAGGAACAATTGACACAAGTTTGGTAATTGGAAATTCTAATTGGTATTCAATTTCAAATGGGCAGAATACTGTTTTTCAAAGCCCCATAATTTCTGAGAGAAGAACAAGAACTGGTTATTATTACTCACCTGGTGCAACTTACATTTATGGAACTACAATTTATGAATCAACTGGATATGAAGATATGCCAGATGCAACTGGAAAAATATCGTTGAATGATATGAACCAAAGGTCTATTAACAGAGGAAGTGGAAACAGTACAGGTCTCAGTGCTATTTTTAATGGTAATTTTAAATATTATCCGAACGCCTCTTGGGACTTTGTTTATGAAAAAGACAAAAATTTTAATACCTATTATACAGGTAATTCAATAAAGTTTAAGGCTGGCAATAAACTAATGCACCGTTATTTTTATTTTCCTTCTACTGCTAATAAACTTGTAGTGAAAATGAAAGCGTCTTCACTTGACCCTAATATTTACAAAGACCATGCTTCATTAAATATAAACTTCAAAGATGAATCTGGCAATGATGTTGATGATTTCCCAAGTATTGTCAGTTCTTACAGTAGTACCGATGATGAATACTCTATAATTATTCCTTCAAAATTAAAAGGAAAAGTTGGGACAATTTTACTGACAGCAAGTAATGCTCTCGAAATTAAGGAAGTTAGAATTATAAACAGTAGTAATCAAAATTTGAGAGAACAAGCGATACAAACTCCTATACTAAATCTAAACGCTACCTCTTACTACGACTTCCCAATAGACTACGACGTAAACCCAACCCCCTTAGTCAGAGGCGAACGCCCCACTTCTTTCAAAGCAACAATTTCCAACACCATGACTTCGACTTGGTCAGGTACATTAAAAATGTACCAGCGTAAAGTATCTGAAAGTGGCAGAGGACAATTTATAACCTCAAAACTTGTAAACTTAGCACCAGGTACTGGGGTAACCTTAGACCGTGGTACAGATTTTATTATCTCAGAACCTGACGATTACATTCTGGGAATATATGCCAATAATGATGATGTACCTATTGATGAATATTTCTTTTACGTAGAAGATCAAGATTCGGAGGAAGCATCAACGCCAACAATTAGTGTTTCACCTGGCGAAAGTATACATACGTTTGGTTCAGTGGTAGTTGGCTCAACTGATGGGCAAACCTTTAATATTCAAAATATGTCAAATACCAATGTAAACATCACGGGCGTAAGCATAACAGGTACGGGCTTTTCGGCAGGTACGAGTACCTGTTGTGGTACACTCGCCCCTAATCAAGGTTATGCCGTACAAGTAAATACCAGCCCAACGGCAGCTACGGTTTATACAGGGCAAATGCAAATCAGTGGCAGTTTCACAGGCTCACCCATTACAATAGCTCTGACTTCGCAAGGTATTTATAATACACCACCCATTACGGGTTGTTTAAGTGCTTCTGTATCGGCTATTAGTATTCAATCGGGCAATACTGATGCTCTAAAACAACAATATTTTGGGCTTACCAATAATTCTTTAACAGGCTCAGTAAACATAACAAATGTGAGTTTCACGGGAGCAGATGCCTCGTATTTCTCTTACGATGGCAACTTATTTGGTGTGCCTTCGGCTCTTGCCCCTGCCATGACAACAGGTTTTTTGGTAAAATTCAACAACCCCCAAAGCACCACCCGAACCTATAACGCCAATTTGGTTTTTACGACCAATAATTCGTCTTGCCCTACGGTAACAATTCCAGTAAGTGCAACTCATACGCCTTCACAATTAACGTGGCTATCGCCTTTGACAGATGAAACTTATGAAATTGGAACTGGTGGAACTATTAATAGTATTCCATTGAGATGGCAGGGATATATTCCAGCCGCTAATGGAAATGTGCCTCCAGTTGAAATCCAATATACCATAAATGGAGGTTTAACTTGGACAAGTAGGATAAACAACCCTGCAGATGAATGTACTACAGGTCATAATAATGCAGATCCTACACAAAACGTAATTTACTTTGGAATTAATGACTTCGCTGGAAAAGATATTCAGTTTAGAATAAAACCATGTTATGAAAATACTACACCTTGGCAATACAGTGCCATTGCACACGTAACAGCACCAGGACAACAAACTTTGCAAGTGTTGTACCCAAATGGCTACGAAATTTTTAACGCTGGGCAGAATGTCAAAATCAAATGGGCTAATTATATTGGTTACAAGGCTGTTAATTTGTCGCTTACTGTGCCTGACCAAAATGGTAATCCTGTAACAACGACCATTGTAAATAATGTATCGGGACAAGCAACAGAATATAATTGGGTTGTGCCGAGTGGTGTTTATTCAGAGTATGCCAGAATTACGGTAAGTGCCGCTAATATTTCAGATATATCTGACTATAATTTTTATATTCAACCAGTACCAACTCTACCACTAATAATATCAAATATTAATGTTCGTCCAGAAGGCTGTAAAACTACTCCCGAGGGAAATCTTAGTTTAACCATTTCGGGTGCACCATCACCTTATTACTATGAAATTAGAAAATTAAGTGATATTGATAATATAGCACCAAACGGTACATTAACGGCTGGTGAATATTTATGTGTAGTTAATAGCAATAATAACAGACGAACTTCTTTCAATTTTACAGTACCTAAAAACACAGCCTTTACTCATAGTATAATTGCCGTAAATGATACCTGTTCTGGCTCAAAAGGAAGAATTGGTGTGAGTTTAGGGAATACCTTTCAATATGTAGGTACTGGAACTTCAGCACATAATGTTACCTTTTCGAGAAATGGAGTACAGATTTACTCAGGTACAAATACAAGCATATCAAATCAACCTGCTGGATATTATGAAGTATCTGTGAATGATGCTCAGCAGTGTGGTTTTACCGAAAATGTTTATTTAGATAGTAGCCCAGGAACATATTTTAACCTCATACCAACCGTAACAAATACCTCATGTTCTGGAAATACGGGAGCAATTAGTTTAAATATAGGTGTGGCACAAAGCCCTACTTATCTTTGGTCAAGTGGTGCTACAACGCAGAATGTCACCAATTTAGCATCTGGGCAGTATACAGTAAAAGTTACAGATGGTACTGGATGTGTTCAGAATAGAACGGCTGATATTAGCCAAATTGGCGGTTGGACGGAAAATCCAACGAGTTATGGTAGTAATAAGGATTTAAAGATTGATGGGAATAAAATATATTTTCAAGATTTGAATCTGCTCAAAATTAATAATTTTGATGTTGCGACCAATACATTAGATTTTATGACTTTCCCGAGATTATATCAAACAAATTATAACATTGATCCCACAAATATTGAAACCAACAACGGGAGTGTTTATGTTGCTTATGGTGAAACCATACCAATCACAGGGGTAGATGAAAAAAATATTTTAAAGATAAATCCTATCACCAAACAGATCATTGGTAGAATAAAAATGACTGGTATAGCAGGTGCTTATAATACTTTTACTTACATAAATGGTAAATTATATGGCTTAAGAGATGGTTTTTTAGATATAATTGATTTTTCAACTAATACGTATATTACAAAAACACTACCATTCCAATGTTTAAGTTTTAGCTATTCAGCAATATCAAATAAAATTTATTTGATAGGTTTTAATACAAGTAATGTACCCCAAGTGTTAGAATTTAATGTAGCAACATCAGTATTTGGTTCCACTGCAAATCTTTCTATTGGTGGTTATAAAATCATCATTAATGGAAACATTGCTTATATAAGTGGTGATAATGTCAATGGAACTTACATTCAAAGGTTCAATATTTCTACTTTTACATACATAGATAATTTAAAAATAGATAATCAACCATCGTATATTTCAGGTTTAACAACAAAAAATTCACAATATTTGTATGTGAGTTATGGGTATAATAATACAAAATTCATTGATGTTATAGACTTATCTACTTTCTTAAAATTAGATAGAATAACAATAGCAAATAATGCTCTGAATATTCAATATATGTCTATAAATGATGCCCTCTATATTGCAACATTTACGAATATTCTATCTAAAATAACCAGCAATAAATTCGACTTTACCACATCAAAAACAGATGCTACTTGTGGTCAAAATAATGGTAGTATTTCATTAACAATGCCCAATGATGGTAAAACGTACAGTTATTTATGGTCAAATGGGTCGATAACCAAAGATGCAAATAGTTTATCAGCAGGCAGTTATACGGTTACGGTAACACAATTGGGAGGTTGTGCTGTCAAAAAAACGATTACTATTATACAGAGTTCAACGGCAGTTGTTGTACCAATTAGTATTCCAACCAGCCGTTGCGGAGCTGGTAGTTTAACATTGGGTGCTTCGGGTTGTGCTGGTACTTATAACTGGTATGCTGCGAGTACGGGTGGCACTTCTTTGGGAGTAGGATCAAGCTATATAACGCCTTCAATTAGTACATCAACAACCTATTACGTAAATTGTACCGTTGGTGGTTGTGTTAGCACAAGAGCAGCAGTATTAGCTACAATTAATATTATTCCATCTGCCCCTACAATACCTACGGTAACCATCAATAGTGGACAAACCGCTACACTCACAGCAAGTAGTTACACTGGTACAGTGACATGGTTTGGAGCAAACACGGGTGGGAACGCAATTTACACAGGTAACCCATTTACAAGCCCAACTTTGTCCATCAACACTACATATTATGCTGAATGTTCATCCAATAGTTGTATTAGTCCAACAAGAGGTAGCGGTACAGTTACGGTAAATCCTATATCATGTCCTGTACCAACTGGAATGCAATGGTCAGACACTTTCCCGACTTCATTTCGCCCTTATTGGCAAGGTATTTCTGGCAATAATTATGTTATCCGATATCGTATAAGTGGAGCAACCAATTGGATTGAGACGGCTCTGATTCCTTGTACTCAAACGGGTCTTGTTATTACTATTTTAAGTGGACTAACCAATGGTCAAACTTACGAATGGCAGGTGAAGACAGTTTGTAGTGGAACAAGCAGTAGTAATTATTCTATTTCTACATTTTCTGCCACTTATTGTAGGGCAGCGACAATAATAACACCAACGGGTATAAATTTAACTGCTACAACAGCAAATGTTCAGTGGAATAGTGTTCCTGTAAATGTGAATTTAAGATATAGAACAACAGGAGCAGTTATGTGGAATACTGCAAACAACCTCACCAGTTCTCAAACATGGCTTACAGGTTTATCGCCAAATACTAATTATGAGGTACAAGTGCAAACGATTTGTTCTGGTGGAATACTTTCTGCTTTTACTACGAGCATTAATTTTACAACTTTGAATTGCTCAAACATGTACTCCTTAAAAACAGGAAGTTGGAATGATATATCTGTGTGGTCGTGCGGAAGACTTCCCAACATTTCGGATACAGTGACTATTTCAGTTGGAAACACCATAACGATTCCAAATGGTCAAACGGGTCTTCTGTATAATCTTGTTCAGAAAGGAATATTAATTAATAATGGTCTATTGAGATTTAGAAACTAAATCTATGATATAATGTCTCTGGAAATTAGATTTTGGAGACATTATATTACAAATTAATACTCACATTGTATATTCCAGTCAAATAGCACCACTTGTGGATAAGTAATTAGCCAACAACTTTATAGCTTGCGTTCGATTGTTTTACTACAATAAGGCTCAACTACGCATTTATAACACAAGACTATCGATAAATTTTTCATTGACCTTGAAGGTAAAAAACAGTTTTGCTTGACCCTCAACCATGCAAAATTACTTGGGTTGAAGTCTTTCTTACTATTTCAAGTTGAGAAATACACAAAATCTCTTTAGCTACAATTCTCCTCCATTGCATAATAATAAAAAAACAAAATATTCATACCCAATTCTTTCTATTGAAAAATTGTTAGTTTCTTAAACCATTCTCCCCCTTTTTTATCTTTTAATTGCAAAATGTACGACCCATTCTTCAAACTACTTATGTTCAAATTATTCGCATTAATTTCTCCATTAAAAACTTCAATGCCCTGCGAATTAAATATCGAAAAGCTCTTCAAGTTATTAATGTCACTTATGTATAGATATGGACCAGTTACAGGATTAGGGAAAATATTGAAATTTTCGGGGGTTTCGTTAGCTAAAATTTTATTGACCGTTAGAATGGCTTCACCCGAAATCAATTGAAATTTGTATTTATTATTTATGACACATCTAACGACCATTCCATTTGCTAAAAAGTTTACTTTCATCAATGTAATTTTCTTGGTATCTAATCCATTTACAGTATAATTATTCGTGGTAATTGGTAGTTTTACCCAATTATTTGAATCCTTGTACTGCCATAGATACGTAAGTGAGTCTTTTGTGGTTGTTATCTCAAATGAAGTCATTGCTCCTTCAAGTATTGATGAGTTTTGAGGAGATTGAGTTATGACAAAAGTTTCTTTGACCGTTATTTTTGATGAATTACTCGTCAAAGTATCGGACGAAGCATTTACTAAACATCTGAAAGTAAAGTTGTTAGCTATTAATTTAACACCTGTTAAAGTCAAATCAGCCGATTTCTCACCCTTCACCGTGAATTCTTTATCATTAGTAGTAATATTTTCAAACTTTGTTGTTCGCTTTACTTGCCACTGATAATTTACATTGTTTCTGCCAGTTACGTTTACATTATAAGCAACCGATTCATTCTCAAAAATATCTTTATTACTAAGTTGATTCGTAATGGCAAAAACACTAAAAACCGTTAAATTCATTGGATTTGAATAAACAATGTCTTTGGTATCATCATCCGAAACTTTACATCTAAATTTGTAATTATTAGCACTTATTATACATTTTGTGAGGGTTAAAAGATTAGTTTTCTCTCCTGAAACCGTAAATTCCGAATTTTTACCCGTTTTCAAATCCTCCCAAACACTTCCTTTATTAACTTGCCATTGGAGAGATAAATTATTCCCTGTGATTTTAATTAGGAAGTCAGTATCATCATTTGGATTAATCACCTTATGCGTAGAAGATGAATTAACCGCCACTTTTTCATTTCCCCCTGCCAATTTTACTAAACCATTTGGACCATATTGAACGTTTTGGTCTTGAAAAGAATACCACAAATTATTCTTAGAATCAAATCTTACTTCCTCTGTGTATAAATGCCAGTTATTAAATGTATTTGCGAGAAAACCTGTTCCTTTAAAAATAGAGAAGGCTATTTTTGTATGTTCAAAATTTGAAGTAGGAATCCATATATTATTTTTTGTATCAATACCCATTGCCCTATTCCCTCCGTCATAATGTTGTTCCCATTTACCATTAAAATATCTTTGCACCCCAAAAATATCTTTTGCCCAAACGACACCGTCTTTATCAACTGCCATATCGGTAACTTTATTGAGATAAAAATTATCAAAAACGGTGAGCGTAGCTGTTTTTGTATTAAATCTTAACAAGTTGTCCCCAGCAATCCAGATATTATCATTGCCATCTGCAATAATCTTGTCTGCACCATTCTGGTATTTTGGAAATTTTACAATTTTATCTCCAACATTAGTCCAAGTTTTACCATCATAGCTGTAAAAATTCCCATCATAAGTTCCAATCCAAAAGGTATTATTTTTGTCTAAACAAATATTTTTAACATTACTTGTTATCCCTGTTATTTTCGAGGTGAATAACGTCCAATTCTTTCCATCAAACTTTACGATTCCTTCACGAGACGAAAACCATTTATTATTTTGTATATCAATGGTTAGGCTTCCGTAAAATGACCCAACATCTATATTAGAAGGAGGAGTAACCGATTTTACAATATTTGATTCCATGTAATACAGCGTTTTGTTATCTCCCAATACCCATAATTGATCATTTTTATCAATAGCAAATGATTTAGCGGAAGTTAGGGTGATACTATTATTCGGAGGACTAACATCTTTTAAGCCGCCGCTTCCATAAGTTTTGATTTCTGAATAATCGGAAACAAGCCAAAGTGTTTTGTTGCTATCAACTCCTAAAAAATTAAAATTATTCGTTCCCGTTAATTCTTCAAAGTTCCCATTGACATTTTTAAGCAAAAAATTGGGGGAGGCATTAGTAATGAAATAAAAATTATTGTTATCATCCGTTAAAATATCCTTTATGCCTTTGTAATTATATCCTCTTGAATTTCCCGTTGGAGTTGGCACGTAAGTAGAGTTTTTACCATCGTATTTGTAAAGAGCGGTTCCTTGGGTTACGAACCAAAAATTATTCGATTTATCGACGGCTATCGGAATATTATTGTTAGTATTCGCCCCAAAAGAGGTCCAATTCTTTTCGTCAAAACTCACAATGCCTTTGCTGGTTGAGAACCATTTTTTGTTATTTCCATCTACCACAATTCGAGCAATTGATTCTAAGGAAGGCAACGTATTGACCATGTCATATTGCTTGATTTCAGCGTTATTGATACTAAAAACGCCTTTATCATCCGTTCCGACCCAAACTTTATTGTTTATATCAATGGCAATGCAGTTAGCCATGATATTACTATAAAGTGTCCATTGTTTTTTGTCATAAAATACAAGCCCAAGATTTGTGGCTAACCACAATGAACCATTTTTATCAACTTTTACATCAGAAATATAATTAGTTGGAATATCCGAATTGAAGATATTGAACGTTGTAAAACTATTATTTTTGGTATCATATTTATACAAACCCTCTCCTCTTGTTCCAACCCACACAAATTCAGCTTCAGGTGCTATTTTGGTAGGATCAAAGCTATCAAAATATGCTTCTCCAATTCCACGATTGTTTTGTGCGGCGGCAAAAAAACAAGAAAGAATACAAATAAAAAAGAGAATGATTTGTGGTTTTGAGCTTTTCATGATTGTTTGAAATGGTGATTTAGTAAATGGTTAATTTTTTAGAATATTATTTTCAAATAAGGTGCTTTTGAACGCACGTTTTACTTTGTTACGTTGACTCTCATTTCTTCTTGGGTTCAGGAATAATCATCTCCA
>JAYUOX010000158.1:0-4792 GCA_043760595.1 Cytophagales bacterium | reverse complement strand
ACAGGAGGAGGTATTTTGATTGATAATGCTGGTATGCCAATCATTGCAAATTGTACTATTATCAAAAATGCGGCTTGGTTTGGCGGAGGTATTTATTGCTTAGATTCCAGCACACCAACGATTCGTGAATGTGATATTTCAAACAATGAAGCAACTTTTGGCTCTGCTATTTATGCCCAAACTACCAGTAATTTTACGATGAATAACGTATTAATGTCAGCCAATAGAGCATTAGGTACGATTTATAATAATTCATCCAGTCCAGTTCTAACCAACTGCACCATTGCCAGCAACGGAGGATTTAGTGGAGGTATTTATAATGCTAATGTCAGTCAGCCCATTATCAAGAATTCGATTCTTTGGGGAAATGCAAGCCCATTCAATGACACCCAATCTATCATTACTTATTCGATAATACAGAGTGGTTATTCGGGAGTAGGTAATCTTACGATTGACCCACAATTAGTCAATCCTGCTGCTTTTAGTCCAGCCCCCAATACCACGGGAGACTATCGCTTGAAGGCAGCTTCTTTATCAATTGACCGAGGAAGTAATGGTACTATCTCTTTGACAGACAAGGATTTAGATGGAAATTTAAGGCGATTTGCGGGTGGCGTAGTAGATATGGGAGCGTATGAATTTCAAGGGGTAGCTACTTCGACTTTGGTTATCAGTGTGGTAACGGGACCTTGGGAAGCTAATTCTACTTGGAATGTAGGTCGTGTTCCTCAATTGGGTGATTATGTCATTATTGACAACAATCACATCGTAACTCTAAGCGGAACGGGTATTGCCAAAAACTTAGAATACAGAGGTACTGGTCAGCTCAAATTTAATACAGCAACCAGTAAAATTGAAATTGGATTTTAATTATTTATAAGAAGGTAAGTTCAGTAATAGTCCAAGTTTACGTTCAGATTTAGATAAATTTTTAGAGAATTATTTACTCACAACTGAGGTGAAATGGACATAGAAAAGTATGCTGGTAAAGTCGATACATTTTATCTTGAAAAATCACAACTATTTTGTGATTTTTCAAGATAAAATATTAATTAAGCAATTTTTTATTTAATTTTGTTTACGGAGGGCAGAAATTTATGTTTTATCCCTCTCTATTTCTGCCAATGAAAAACACAATCACTCAGTCTCAACACGCCAAATTTCTAATTGTGAATCACAAACTGAAAACTTGTATTCCGACAAATAACATTGTTATGCTTAAAGGCTACATCAATTATACCCTCATTCATCTGCAAGATGGGACGCAAAAGTTGTACGCCCGAACATTATCTCATTTTCAAAAATTACTGATAAATGACCACTTTATCAGAGTTCATTAGAGCTATTTGGTTAATCCAATCTTTATTCTTGGTTGCGATGAAAAGGGCAATCGCCTTTTTTGGAGAATAATATCGAAGTGAATATTTCCAGACAAAAGAAAAAAACTTACTCGCTTTGCTCTAACTGGCACAAAGTATTTTCTTGGTTTTTGTCTCAGATTTCTGGTAGCGTACAGGTTTATAAAACACTCAACAACTAATTTCTAATTTAAACATCCCCAAAAATTATGCAACATCTCTCCAAATCAACGCTCAAAGCCTTTTTATCCAAAATGGCGTTTGCCCTTTTGCTTATCTTTGCTTCGGTTTCACTGAAAGCCCAAACTGAAATCGCTACCGCCAAGACCCATTTGTCGGAGAATACTGAAAAGTATAAAATCACAAAAGACGATATCCGAAATATGACAGTTTCAAGTGCTTATTTGTCTCCCACTACTGGTTGGTATCACATCTATTTTAATCAAACATACCAAAACGTTGAAGTATTTAACGCATTAATGAATGTTACGTTAAAAAATGGTTTAGTGGTAAATACTAATCATTCTTTAATTGAAAATTTGGCTTTAAGAGTTTCAGGCGTAAATCTGACAAATGCACAAGGAACAATCACACCCATTCAAGCCATCGAACGGGCTGCTCAACATCTTAACTTGTCTGCGAGCAGTATCTCCAAAATTCAGGAAACTCCTTCATCACTTACATCGGGGGCTATCGAAAAAGGTAAATATTTGGATAAATCTCTCTCTGATGAAAATATTGATGTAAAACTCTATTGGCTTCCTTATGAATCGGGTGAAGAAGGGAAAAAATATACTAAACTTGCTTTGACATATAGTGTTAGGATTGTTTCAAAAGATAATAGCAACATCTGGAATGTTCACGTTGATGTTAACAATGGTAGTGTGTTGAGACAAGTTGATGAAGTTATTCACTGTGATTTTGGTGTACCAAATAAAAATGGACTCTCGCAAAGTCATGAAGGTCATGCTCATACCAAAACAGAAGCCGCTAATAAAATGTTAGTTGCTCCAAATCAATATAATGTGTTTGACTATCCCTTAGAAAGCCCCAATCATGGAGGTCGTAGCGTTGTTTCAAGTCCATATAACCGTTTTTTACCAGCCACAATGGGACCTGGAACAACCAACGGATGGCATAATGACGGAACAACCGATTACACAACTACCCGTGGAAATAATGTTTTTGCCAAAGAAGACCTTGCCGCTGATAATGAAACCACCATTGGAACAAGCCCGACCTCTGCAACTTTGGATTTTAATTTTCCCTATACTCAAGCGGTGAATACTGCCTCAGGAAACTTAGATGCTGCCATTACCAATATTTTTTATTGGAACAATGTGATGCACGATATTCTTTGGCGATATGGTTTTGATGAACCAAGTGGTAATTTTCAGAAAGATAATTTGACAAAAGGAGGAGCGGGTAATGACTTTGTGTTTGCTGATGCCCAAGATGGAAGTGGAACGAATAATGCCAATTTTTCAACCCCAATTGATGGTGGAAATGGACGTATGCAAATGTTTATTTGGAGTAATGGTGGTTCACCCATCTATCAACCCGATTCGGATTTTGATAATGGAATCATTGCCCACGAGTACGGGCACGGGTGGTCAACTCGTTTGACTGGCGGTCCTGCCAACTCATCGTGTCTTCAAAATGCCGAACAAGGCGGAGAAGGTTGGAGTGATTATGCCGCTTTGATGACTGCCACGGATTGGTCAACCCTCACGCCAACCTTAGCCAGTGCCAATATTCCAAGAGGAATCGGAACGTATGCCATCGGGCAACCAATAACAGGAGCTGGTATTCGTCCGTTTCGTTATTCTTATGACAAAACAAATATCAATAATCTTGTTACTTACGGTGGTGTTCAAAATGCTATTACTTTTTCACAACCACACGGTATTGGCTCAATTTGGGCAACCATGATTTGGGACATGACTTGGGAAATAATCTTGCAGGACGGTTCAATTGGGGGTAATAATATTTATGATGTTCCTGCCAGCGTTGCGGATTACAGAGGAATTATCTCTGCCATGAAATTGGTGAACGAAGGTCTGAGATTACAGGCTTGTAGTCCAAGTTTTGTACAAGCCCGTGATGCCATTTTTCAAGCTGACCAATTGTTATTCAATGGTCGTTATCGTTGTGCCATTGGAAAAGCTTTCGCCCGTCGTGGATTGGGTTACTTGGCTTCAACAGGAGCAACATCCAATGACAGAGCCGTAAAAGAAGATTTTACAGAGTTTCCAGTTGCTCCGCTTAGTTCACCTGTTTCTTCAAGCGTTTGTTCAGGACAACCATTTACTTATACATTAGCAACAGCCCAAATCGGTACGTTTACGTATTCATGGACACGGGCAAATGCGGTGGGAATTAGTACGCCTCCTGCAAGTGGAACGGGAGTAACGATTAGTGAAACATTGGTAAACACAACTGCTAATCCGATAAATGTAACTTACGTAATAAGCATTACTCAAACAGGAGGTGCACCTGTGGGATGTTCATCATCTTCTTTTCAAACGATTAATGTTACGGTTACGCCAGTTTTAACAACAACACCCTATTCAGTTTGTCAGAACGCTACCGTGCCAAGTGGGCAAGGGGTTTCTGTTCCTGCGGTTGCTGTTTCAACCACAATTAATGTAACAATTACTGCGAATAGCCCATCGTATGTACGCCCAGTAGGTGATGATTTAACTAATGATGCAACCACTTACGCTCCAGCGGTAACTGTTTTGTATAAGCCGTACTATTTTATAGCACCATCGTCAGGAGCGTTTACATTTGCCACAACGGCTGGATCAATTACGGATACTTATATTTCATTATATCAGAACTCTTTTGACCCTGCCAACCCAGCCACAAACTTTGTGAGGGGTGATGATGATGTTTCTACAACGAACTTTCTCTCTTCATTGACACAAACACTTACGGCTGGTACAACTTATATCTTAGTAGTGAGTGGTTGGGCAGCTGGTGCATTAGGAACTTTTACGATGACATCCAGCCCAGGGATTTCTATACAGGCTAATCAGTGGTACACTGCCCAAACGGGTGGCACGCCATTGGCTACGGGCAGAGTGTTTAATCCAGTTGGTGTGGCAGGCTCAGGTATTGCCAATACAAGTACATCAGGAACAACTACTTTTTATGTAAATGATTTGAACGGAAATTCAACTTGTCGTTATCCAGCTAATTTTACGATTGGGTCAGCAGGTGGAACAGTAACCGCCGATGCTACTTCGGTTTGTTCGGTCAGCAATGCTGGAACGCTTACGTTATCGGGACATTCTGGAACTATCATTCGGTGGGAATCTTCAACGGATAACTTCGTTACAAATACGCCCGTTGCGAATACCGTTGCCACATTGGCTTATACAAACCTTACGCAAACAACACAATACAGAGCCGTGGTGCAAACTGGCACT
>JAYUOX010000157.1:0-4793 GCA_043760595.1 Cytophagales bacterium | reverse complement strand
GCGGTTCAGAAAAATATCCTGATGTGGAAGTAAGCATTTACAACCGTTGGGGCGAAATAGTTTTTTTCTCAAAAGGTTATTCAACGCCTTTCGATGGAACATATAAAGGTGAGCCATTACCCACAGGGTCGTATGCGTATCGTGTAATTGCTCCAAGTGCAAGTTATATTTTGACGGGTGGTTTGGAGATTATGCGGTGATGCAAAGACAATAGGTGTAGAACTTTATTACGAGCTTGCCCAAGTGATATTCGTTTGGGCAACTTTTTTGTTATAATATATCTGTTTTATGAAATTTTAATTTTACATCATTTAAATAATTTTTTATACATTCATAAAAGTTGTATAATTGAAGTTATGTTAAGTAAGTTTTGTAACTTCAACCTTAGCATTAAAATTCTTGACTACCTATATATTCTGATTCACTAACCGTTAATACCAAAAGCCTCTGAATATTGTTTCTTCAATTTATTCAATTTTGTATTAATGTGGTTGTAACAGTTCTCATTACGAATGGACGAAAATTAGCGGTTTCAAACGAAAGAGATAGTTTAATAAAGATCTTTCTTGTCGCTAAAAATTAGGCTTGGCTTGTTTGATACCATCAAGGTAAATTTCAAATTCTCCTGCGGTTACTTTTGCAAATTCTAATTGATACTCGGTTGCTTCGATTTGCTCCCAAACTTCAAAAAACGCTTCGTATTTTACTGTGTTTCCAAAGTCTTCTTGGTGGTACTCTTCCATTTCAATAATGGGTATTGGATTTAATTGGTTAATGATTTCACCCAATGGCGGACTTACAGAACGTATCAATCTTGCGTAATGATAAATTTGTAATTCTGAATTTTGAATACGTTTAAAATATAAATCTTGGGGTTTCATCGCTCTTGGTTTTCTTGGCTTAATGCTTAGGTATTCCTTCGGTATTCCTTGTAGGAATACCCTGATAATCAAGGTATTCCTTTCAATTCTTTCATGTGGTTAATCCCAATTACTTGATTACTAAGGTATTCCTTCGGTATTCCTACTTCTAAACTTAGGTACCCCAAAAGGAATACCTCTGAATATCAGGCATTTACCTTTTTTATTAAAATTTGGATTTATAAGAGCTTCTTGACCTTCTGAACAGTTGCCATCGCTACCCCCGATACTTTCATAGTGGCTCTAATACTATTCCCTGATTTCAAGGATGCCACCACTTTTTTATGTCGCTTCAAAAAGTTTTTATTGTCTTCTTTCCCCTGCGGTCTGCCCAAATGTTTACCGTTCCTGCGGGCTTGCTCTAATTCTGATTTTATCCGCTCTGTGCGGTCTTCTTGCTCGACTCTGGCTCTTTCACTCAGGAACATAAAAAGGAGCTGTCCTACGGGGTTACGTTTGCCGTCTGGCAGTAACGTATCAATTTTGAAATTATGCACGTAAATGTTGATTTCTTTCTCCGTTAAGATTTCTAAAACCTTCAAAATCTCAAGCGTCTTTCTACCCAATCTCGAAACCTCTGAGACTAATAAGGTTTGCATCGCTCCCGTACTGGCAAGGGCTAAGAGTCGTTGAATATCGTGGCGGTTTTCGTTTTTGGTGTTGCCCGTGTGCTTGCTCACGATTTCCTCGATAATTTCATAATCTCTCAATGTCGCCACATTCCGAAGCTCCGTAACTTGGCGTTCAAAATCTTGGGTATTTTTGGAAACTCTGGCTAATATAACGCTTTCATTTTTACCTCCTTAAATGATTTTTATAACGTTATCCTGCGGAGCTGTGGTGTACCATTTTTTTTCAACTGCTTTCGATGGTACATCTATATCGCAGATATGCCACTTGTAGTAAAACTGAATGATTTAATGCCTTATTTAAATTCTTCATCTTTTCTGACAGATTTTACCACTTGATAAAATTTGTAATAATATATTAGGGATTACATAAGAAATGCTTAGGTTTGTTGGTAGAATTATTATCAAATTTCAACAGTACAAAAAGTACGACAAAAATTGTACGACAAGAATACTACAACAATAATTGGTAAAGTACCAAATAATACAAAAAAACTTTCCTGTATTAAAGAGTTATTGGCAATTACAAAAAACACCATTACAGACAGTAAAATCACAATTCAAATATTTTTTGTGGTGACAAATATTTGAATTTTTCAACTTTTAATACTACAAACATAGCACATGAACGAGAATTTCTTTAAGAGACAAACCGCATCGTCTTTAATAAAAGCAAAAATTGTAGCTGAGTATTTTCCTCAATACTGTCGTATAATTCTAAAAAAGCCACAAGAGCAAATTGTTTACATGGACCTGTTTTCAGGTCCTGGACTCTATGAAGATGGTAAACATTCTACGCCCCTTCTAATTGCAAAATCTTGTGCTACCGACGACATATTAAAATCAAAAGTACAACTGGCATTCAACGACAATCACTACTCGAATGAATTACAAAAGAATTTTTCTAATTTTTTCTCAGATGATGCATTTACGTTTCCCCCAAGATTCGGAAACCTTACTGTGGGTGAGGACAAAGGAATTTTTAATTATCTCACCAAACCACCCGTAAAACCTAATCCAAAACCAACGTTGCTGTTTTTTGACCCTTGGGGGTATAAAGGTATTGATACGTCTGCGTTAGCAAAATTTCTTGAAAACTGGGGCAATGAAATATTCTTATTTGTAAATATAAAACGAATTCATGCAGCAGTTGAAAACAACAAGTTTGATGAGTTGATGCTATCTCTATTTCCTACAACGATAGACAAAATTAGACGTGATAGAAAGTATAAATCCACCGTTTATGAAAGACTAAATTTGATTATGGAAAACTTGGCGAGTGAGTTTTGTAATTCAATCAACGGTACAGTGTACCATTGTTCGTTTAAGTTTCAAGAAGAAGATAGTCTTGCAACAAGCCATTTTATCATACACTTTACCAAGCACCACAAGGGATATGAGCTGGTAAAGCAAATTTATTACGATTTCGACAATATTGGAGCAAACTTAGAAAAAGATGGGGTCTATACCTTCGATGCTAAAAACATGGGCAATTCGGGTATCATGTTCGGCGACACAAACATTATAGCTCTGTCGAAAGACCTTGAAGAAAAATATCGTGGACAGACTATTACAGCACAAAAGTTATTTGAAGAACATCAAAAAACCACAAAATACTGTGGTTCTCATTATGCAAAAACACTGAGGCATATGTTTGAAAGAGGGCAAATTTTAGCTAAATTTACCGATGATAAAGCACATAAAGTCAGCGTATTAATCAATGGAAACTGCATTTTAACTTTTAAATAAATGGCACAATCAAGCATAGAGTGGACACAGCAAACTTGGAATCCTACGACAGGCTGTAACAAAATTTCACAAGGTTGTAAATTTTGCTACGCTGACGTAATGACCAAAAGATTGAAGGGGATGGGGCAGGAAAAATATAAAAATGGCTTTGACCTAACCATACACCCAAAGACATTAAACGACCCCAAAAAATGGCGACCATCAATAATTTTTGTAAATTCAATGAGTGATTTATTCCACGAGGAAGTTCCTGTCGAGTATATACAAGAAGTATTCAAAGTGATGAATGAATGCCCACAACACCAATTTCAAGTTCTTACAAAACGTGCTGAAAGGTTAGAACAAATTTCACCCCTTTTGAATTGGACTGAAAATATTTGGGCGGGCGTATCAGTGGAAAATCAGGAAACAATGTTTCGTATTTCTCACTTGCAGAGGACGAGTGCATTTATCAAATTTTTATCGTGTGAACCTCTTTTACAAAATCTACCCGATATGAATTTAACAGCAATTGATTGGGTCATTGTTGGTGGCGAGTCTGGATTCAAAGCAAGACCAATGCAAGAAGAGTGGGTTACCGACATAAAAGAGCAATGCGAAATAGCAAAAGTCCCATTCTTTTTCAAACAATGGGGTGGTAAAAATAAAAAAGAAGCTGGACGACTATTGAATGGAAGAACTTATGACGCAATGCCCAACTTTACGACTGTTTAAGTTCGGTGGACACTTGGCTTGTCCAGACAGTTTTATTTTCACTCGGTGGACAACTTGACAAGCAAACAAAAGTAGCAGCTACCAACATGAAGACTTGCCAAAACAGGGAAATCCAAGATTTTATATCTTTATTTTCCCAGTTTTCGAGTCTTAATAAAACTCCTAACCGTTAAACGATTCACGTCCAAAATACGAGCGATGGCGGAGACTGCCACTTGTTTATCTAACAACTTTTTAATGTCTTCTTCTTTTCCTGTTAGTTTCACTGCCTTATTCTGGGATCCAATCGGGCGACCTAAACTCATCCCCTCACTTTTCTTTCGGGCTAAGGCTTCTTTGGTTCTTTGAGAAATCAAATTTCTTTCAATCTCTGCGGAGAGGGAAAAGGCAAAAGCCAATACTTTTGAGTTGATGTTATTACCTAATTCGTAGCCTTCTTTGATGGCAAAAACTTTTACATCTTTTTCCATGCAGTCATGGAGAATGGACATCACTTCCATTAGATTCCTGCCTAAACGTGACAGCTCGCTTACCAAGAAAATATCATCCTTTCCCATGCGTGTCAATAACTCGCCCACTTTGCGGTCTTTGATTGATTTAACGCCCGAAGCGGTTTCTTCTACCCATTGGTCAATGGAGAGTTTTTTGGTATCGGCATATTTGAGAATTTCGTAGCGTTGGTTTTCAACGGTCTGGCGGTCGGTGGACACTCGGAGGTATGCGTAAATCATCGTGAAAATATGGATTGTTAATTAATACCCAATATTACACTTTAATTATA
>JAYUOX010000156.1:0-4800 GCA_043760595.1 Cytophagales bacterium | reverse complement strand
CTCTTTCTGAGACAATCCGATTATTGTAAAGCGAACTGGCAGGATAGTTTTGACTCCCGTCTATCGTGCCGTTTGCTTGTACGTTGAACTGGATAACTTCCGTCCCTGCAATGAGATAATTGATTTCGGTAAATTTCTCACTTCCTGCCACTCGCCACGCTTGCCCCGCCCCAAATTGTTTAATGGGACGATTCAAAGGGCTATTTTCAAAAACCGTTTCCGTGTAAGGGTGCGTATCACCATCGTAAAAAGCACTCGCCAATGTTTGTGCCGTACTTTTGTATGCACCCGTTACAACATCACTTGGGGTTGTTAGAATACTCTTATAAGCCCGAGAATTACCATCATATTGGGTTGTGCCAGTAATAATATCTTTGGATTTGTCGGGCGTTCCCTTCCAAACCAAACTTTGAAGACCCCTACCGAGTCCATCCACGTATGAAAGCTGAGTAGTCGTATTATCCACATCGCTACTCAACTCCGTTCCCGTTTGTTCCGTTCTTGCGGTACGATTAACCACGTAATTCATGGCATTAGTGGGTGTTATGCCTAAATCAGTAAGAGCCGTTTGATTGGCGTAATGATAGTAATTATCCTTCAAGAGATAATTCAAATGGTCTTTTACCGATTTGAGGCGAGAGAAGGCATCGTACTGGAAAGAAGTTCTATAACCGTTAATATCGTCCGTAAATTGTAAACCCACCAAAGGATTGTATTCGTATTCGGTACTTCTGGTTAATTCTGTTCCTGTGCTTCCACCTCCAATAGTTTGTTTAAATAAGAGGTCGGATTTGCCTAAATCCGAAATACCAAAATATTGCATGGAAGAAAATTGCCCACTCCGAGAAGTGTATTTGGTCAAGTTTCCACGAGTATCATAGGTATCAAAAACGACTTGGGTTATTTCCGTGCCACTTCCAATTTTAGTTCTTATTTTTTCGGGTAATTGCAATGTTCCGAAGGTAGCGTAGTCGGTTGATTTCCAAGTAGTTTGAGTAGTGTTTAAGTAAGATATTTCTTCAATGATTGGAGCAATGATATTTTTGTTTACCATCGTCAAATACGGCTCTACGCTGAAATCATACGGATATTTATATTCCATTGAGAGCGTTTCACCCTTGCTACTTTGGGTAGTCATGGAACTGACCTGCAAGTATGTTGAATTGTTGTAAATATTATTGCTAACGGTTTCTATAAAATTGGTAGCATCCGAATACAGGCGTTCTGTTTCGGAAGTTTTTTGTAACCATCCCGAATACGTATAATACGTTTTCAGTAAATCAGTGGATTGACCCAAAGGATTACCTGCCGTAACACTACCCGTAAAGATGGAGCGAGCCTTGTGTCTGTCTATTAGATTATAAGTATTAATTTTCTCTTTGACCAAGACGTTATTTTTGTAATGCTTGATTTCTTTGGGCAAAGACCGCATCAGTAAATAACTCGCAGGGCTACCCATTTGATTGTTCCCCCGTCCAAAGTTCACACCCATAAAATCATTATAATCATTGTGTGAAGTAAAAGCGGTTTTGGTCGTTGCTCCATCACTCAATATTTCGGTTACATTGGTATAATAAATAGGAATTTCAGCGATTGAATGCAAACCCTCCGAATAATAAATTGTTCCATTGGCAAGGGTAGGAAAAGAAGGAGCATTGGTCTCGGGGCTCACGAAAACACCATTGGAAATTATTTTTGTTAGTCCAATTGTTGATGAAATAACCCCACTTGATTTGTTGGCATTGGCGAATGAATCATAATTATAATCTTTCTGGATTAATAATGTTCCATCTAAATCCCTATCAATGATGGTTTTTACTCTGATACCGCCATAGGGCTTTTTATTAATTAACATACCATTTTCAGAGTCCGATTCTCGAATTTGTCCATACTCATTTTGTTCATAGGTAAACTCCGTTGAGCCAGCTGTGGGATAGGTGATTTTGGTTAATGCACCCTTTCTTTAAGGTCGTTGAAAAATTAGGGTTTCTGTTGGCATTAAAAGGAGCATCGGTAATAAGTGTTGTGTTGGTAAATGCTCCATTATTGTACCCCCAATAATCAAGTTCATAAAGATTATTATAATTTAGATTGTTAGCATCGTGATAGGTAAAAGTATGCAGCTTATTGATGGCATCATCTGGTGATGATTCTGTTACTGTTGATAACAATAGTCCATCGGGGTTCGATAAATTCAAGTAATTGAAGGTAAATTTTTTAATGTCTTCCTTTGGAACAAGATTGGATTTTAGAGTCGTTTTGGTCAAATAACTAACGTTTCCCGTTTTACTATATTCAAAATCCACCGTCCAATTAGTCCCATTGACCGAAGTTAAAAAATTCTCCAATGAACCCACACAACTCCACATATTATTGTGATAGTAGGTTTGTGTTGATGTTTGGTATTGCCCACGAGTAACAGGAGAACTTACACTCCTACCCCTCAAATTAAAATCAAAATACGGATTATTTCCAATTCGATATACGTAATCATTGGTATAGTTGAAATTAATTTTACGACCATTTTTATCTTTAATTTCTGCGACAAACCAAGACGTTACATTCATATTTCCTCCCAAGCAATCAAAATCTGAACCTGACGTAGAAAACTCCACATTTTTAATGGGTAATGTTACACTCGCAGACGTATCACCAAATTTATAGACAGTTCCGTTTTCATCGGTAATAGTAAATTCCACAAAGTGAGTTTTATCAAAATTAGAGGATAAATTCCAAGGAGTTTGTGTAAGGGTAACCGTTCTATATTCAATTTTTAATTTTCTATCGGAGACAAGGTGAATGACACCGTCTTCTCCAAAAAAGAATTTACCCGTCATACCCATGAAATTGAACATAAAAATATCAGGTTCACCATCGGGTAAACTAAAAAAAATAGAATTGCCCCCCTGAACGATTGTACCATCGTTGTTAATGAAGGTTGCAAGGCTTGTTCTGTTCTCTTCGGTTGAATAACCAAAATTAAGACCTGATGAATTGGGTGTTACTTTTTCGTCGGGCTTTGACTTAATAACACGGGTAATTACTCCGCCTGCATTTAGTGCCCATCCTCTGCCAAGCAAACTTGGAGATTCAAAAGATTTAAATCCTTTGTATTGATAGGAGACTCCTACCCCAAAACCAATGTCTCCTTCTTTTAAATCAAATAATGAAATACTTGGGTTCGCCAAACCAGAACTTAGATTGATGGGAGTGTTTCCATATTCCCCCAACGTTGCGGCATGAGGAGAAGGAAGGGTAAGATTGGGCGTGTATTTATTAGGATTAGGGGCGGGTGGTACGACTATGTTATTCAAAATGACGGTGTCTTTTTTGATAGAGTCTTTTTTGGTAGTTTGGGCAAAACAGAGCGTAGCAAGTAACAACAAGCTGGCGGTCAAGTACATTTCTTTCATGTTAGTTGGGGTATATTGTGAGATAATTAACCACACAAAAAACAAAATTGCGTGGGAACGTGTACTTATAACTTTGTAATTGCAGGGGATCTAATCCTTTATAAGCAAAGTAAAAGCAACGCCCCACGCAATCGCATGGGACGTTTAGCTCTAACCTTACCTGCTTAAAAATTTAGATCTTTTTTGCAATTACAGGGGAGTTAGCTAAACGTAACTAATATTTAATATTTTTTATCTTCTATACTCTAAAATTTTATGATTTTTAAAACGCTTATAATGTTAAGGGGAGTTCTCTAATCCTCCAAATTTTGACCATATTATTTTGCGTTTAACAGGTAAAATAAAGTAATTTTACGTGATGACTATGCTCAATTTTACCCCATTTTAAAAAATACATGAATAATCAAAATCAACCATTGAAAATCTGGGCGGGGCTAATCACACTTTACATTATTTGGGGTTCTACATACCTCGGGATTCGTTTTGTGGTTGAGTCTGTACCTCCTTTTATGGCTTCGGGGCTTCGTAATTTTTTGGCAGGTTTTACTCTTTTAATCTTTGCAATACTTACAAAAAAGTACCAAAAACCGAGTCGTAAAATGTTGATAGCTACGGCTTTATCGGGTTTTTTTATGCTTACCGTCGGCAATGGACTCACCACCAGTGCAGCCAGATGGATTCCTTCGAGTTACTCCGCTCTGTTTGCAGCACTAAGTCCCATTATTTTGGTATTGATGCTCTGGAATTTGACCAAAGAAAAACCAACGAGAAAAGTAATTATTGGTTCTGTCTTGGGATTAATCGGGGTTGGTATTTTGATGAGCCTAAAATCATTGGCAATTAAAGGTACTGAACAGTATTATTTATTAGGAATTACCTTCCTTTTTATTGCTATCGTAAGCTGGGATATTGGCGTAGTTTTGATGAAAAAAGCAGAAATTAATGAGTATAATACTTCACAAATCGCTGGGACTCAAATGTTCGTGGCGGGAAGTATATCCCTGATTTTCAGCTTTTTGTATGGAGAATTTAATAATTTCCAACTCGATAATATTACGACCAAAGCCGTTTTGTCATTTCTCTATTTATTGACTTTTGGGTCAATTATCGGATTTCTGGTATTTGGTTGGTTATCCAAAATTGCTCCGCCTACGCTTGTGGCTACCTACACGTATGTAAATCCGTTGGTAGCGATGATTGTCGGGGCATTTTTTGCCCATGAACGCTTACATCCATTAATGCTTCTGGCGGGCGGAATTATTATTACGGCGGTGATTTTGATAACGAGTGCAAATAAAAAAACGGACAAAATACTGTAGCTCGAAGCGACCGACGCTCGGTGGTACTTCGAGAAGGCTGCTATATTCTACGCTTCTCGAAGTGCCAC
>JAYUOX010000155.1:0-14339 GCA_043760595.1 Cytophagales bacterium | reverse complement strand
TTTTCGATGGTCGTAATTTGTATGAATTAGGAGAAATTGCTGAGAAAGGATATACCTATTATTCGATTGGGAGGGAAGTGGTGAAGTAGTTATTTGTTACTGGTTATTAGTAATTTGAATAAGGAAATTGAAAACCTATTCATAAAATAGAGCTATTAACCGATAACTAATAAACAATAACTGATAATAAATAACAAAATATGAAAAGAGTACTTATAACAGGTGGAGCGGGTTTTTTGGGTTCACACCTTTGCGATAGATTTATTAAAGAAGGTTTCCACGTGATTGCGATGGATAACTTAATCACGGGTGATTTAAAAAATATTGAGCATTTATTCAAATTGCCCAATTTTGAATTTTATCATCACGATGTTTCAAAGTTTATTCACGTGCCTGGCGAGTTGGATTATATCCTACATTTTGCTTCACCAGCTTCTCCGATTGATTATTTGAAGATTCCAATTCAGACTTTGAAAGTGGGTTCTTTGGGTATTCATAACTGTTTGGGATTGGCTCGTGTGAAAAATGCCAGAGTTTTAATTGCCTCAACCTCAGAGGTTTACGGCGACCCAACGGTTCATCCACAACCAGAAGAATATTGGGGAAATGTGAATCCAGTTGGTCCACGTGGCGTTTATGATGAAGCAAAACGTTTTCAAGAAGCCATGACGATGGCGTATCATACGTATCATGGTTTAGAAACTCGTATCGTCAGAATTTTCAATACTTATGGTCCTCGTATGCGACTGAACGATGGGCGAGTTTTGCCTGCATTCATTGGGCAAGCCTTGCGTGGGGAGGATTTGACGATGTTTGGCGATGGTTCACAGACGAGAGCATTTTGTTATGTAGATGATTTAGTAGAAGGAATTTATCGTTTGTTATTATCCGATTATGCTCAACCTGTAAATATTGGAAATCCAGACGAAATTACGATTAAAGAATTTGGCGAGGAAATTATCAAATTGACAGGTACAAATCAGAAATTAATTTCATTGCCTTTGCCAACCGATGATCCAAAACAACGCAAACCAGATATTACGAAGGCAAAAGCATTGTTAGGCTGGGAACCCAAAGTATCAAGAGAGGAAGGTTTGAAAATTACTTACGCTTATTTCAAGTCATTACCAAAAGATGAATTATTCAAAATGGCTAACCATCGTGATTTTGAGAAAAAGTAATTTTTCGATGTTCGGTATAAAAAAGGTCTAAGAAAGTGATTTCTTAGACCTTTTTTATACTTCCCAAATACCAAAAAACGAACATCGAAAAACAGACATCGAACATCGAAAAACGAACATCAATATTACCATCGAATCAAAGCCGAACCCCACGTAAAACCACTCCCAAAAGCGGCTAAACATACTAAATCACCGTCTTTAATTCTGCCAGATTCCCATGCTTCGCAAAGGGCGATTGGAATGGATGCCCCCGTGGTATTTCCGTATTTTTGGATATTATTCATTACTTTTTCTTCGGGCATCTTCATTTGCTGACGGACGTACTCCGAAATCCTGAGATTGGCTTGGTGGGGGACTAACAAATCGATGTCTTCGGGTGTTAAACCGTTTTTATCCAAAGCCTCACGGATTACTTCTGGAAAACGAACAATGGCGTGTTTGAACACCGTACTTCCGTTCATAAAAACGTCTCCTGTTTTATTATCCTCAACCAAATCATCATAAAAACGTTTCGGACGGCTACTGCCAGGGTCTTTGACGTATAACTCTTCGGCATACGTTCCATCGGCGTGGAGGTGCGTTGATAAAATTCTGTGGTCTTGGTTATCAGTCGCTTGTACGACTACGGCACCTGCACCATCGCCAAAAATAACGGCTACTCCTCTTCCTTCGCTACTGGTATTTAAAAAAGTTGATTGAATTTCTGAACCTACTACTAAGATATTTTTATACATTCCAGATTTGATATATTGGTCAGCCGTTGAGAGGGCATAAATAAACCCTGAACATTGGTCACGAATATCTAAAACACCAATGCCTTGCATTCCCAATTCACGCTGCATTACGAAGCCTGGACCAGGAAAATAGTAGTCGGGTGTGATAGTTGCGTAAACGATAAAGTCAATATCTTGTGGTGTGATACCTGCCCTTTCAATAGCTATTTTTGCCGCTGCTGCTCCCATTGAGGCGTTTGTATCTTTGCCATAGGTGAAGTATCGACGTTCTTTGATACCTGTCCGCTCAATAATCCAAGCATCGGTTGTATCCATTAATGTTTCTAAATATTGATTAGTGATTACGTTTTCAGGCACATAATGCCCGACACCCGTTATTTTTGAAAATGTCATGGTTTTGGTGATTGTTTTGTTGGGCAAAATTACGAATTTTTGGATGATATTTTGTAATTTTTAAAGACCTTTAAATATTTTGCCCCATTTTCAAAACCGATTTATCCTTTCATTAGAGCTTGATTAGTGTTCAACCCTAAAACATCTCTTTAACTTCCAACAATGGTATTCGTTCTTGTTCTAAGCGTAAATTATCCACTAAAACAGTCTCGTAAACTTCTGATTCGCTGACACTTAGATTATTCAAGGGTATCACATTAAAATCGCCACCCTTTCCGTTTTCGTAGTATTTTTGAAAGGTATTAATATCCATCAAAATAGATTTTACGGTTGGATAATGCGTTCTAAATTGCGATAATATTTGAAAACCATGAATGTCAATATCTCCCCAATAATATAATTCTTTGGATTTTAGCCAATCAATATCAGCTAATAAATTCACGGCAAAACCGCCACCCCACAAAGCCAATGCGTTTGACGATTTTGGAAATGACAAAAAAGTAGTCAGGTTTTCAATAACGATAATACGCTCACAATCAAAACTTAACGTTTTAAATTCACTTATCCAAACACTCATTTGGGAGAGTTTCGGATGCAATGAAATAGCATTATCCAAGAATCTTATTTTCACCGAAGGCTCTTCTATTTGTAGATTATACCGCTTGAAAAAATTACGCTCGTTTACATTAACGTGTTCGATTATCAAAAAATCAAGCAGTATTCTCAAAATACTCGGATTGTCTTCAATAAACTTTGAGTGAACCGAAATAGGTAAATTTCTTACGTATAAATCAGGCTTAGGATTTTGAATAAAATACTGACAAACTTTCAATAAATCAGCCCACTTTCCATCTTGGTCGAGGAGTATTTTGGGGGATTTTTGGAATAAATTAATCAGTTCTGGGATTTGATTTAGGCAGTCTTTTGCATTTTGCTCAAAGATATTAAAGTCGCTGGTTTTATAGGTGAATTGCAATAAATCAGATAGAGTTTCAAAACAAATCGTAATGATTTCGCTTTGCTTTGTTTTCTTGTTTTCCTTTAATTCAATCGTATATCCGAAGCCCAAGAGCGTTTTTGAATTCAAAATCAACTCTTTTTGCTGTTCAAATATAAAAGATGCTCCTTGCGTTTTATCCAAATTTTTACTGAATGTAATAGACATCGGAAAAATTATTGGCTCATTGAAATATGCCAATAATGCCTTCTCATATTGCCGAAAAGCCTTTTTTCTAAGTTCTGACAAAGTTATCATACCGCCATTTCCTCCTCTTCTCTGGCTTGTGCCAAAAGATTTTCTTTCTCTTTTTTGTATTCCAAAATCGGAATATCTCTCACCACAGATTTACGAGTATCTTTCTTAGATTTTGCCACCCAATGAATCACCGAAATATCATTTTCCGCCAAATGTATGGAGGTCAGGGGAGTAACAATCATCAATTGAAGACCCAAATTTTTGCAAAGTTGAAGTAAATACTTAGACTTATCTTCATCCAATTTACTGAACGCTTCGTCAATCACGATAAACCTAAATGAGCGATTATTGGTATTGTCTTTATTGATATTGAACTGATGGGCAATGGCAGCACCCAAAACGGTGTACGCCAACTGAGCCGCCTCTCCACCAGACAAACTCGCCGAACTTTCAAATACTTGTTTCTGAGAATCATCGGCTTTCCAAAATTCTTTTGCCTTAAAATCAGACCAATTCCGAACATCCGTAATTTCTAATCTTCGTCTTTCATCGTCTTTTAATTCCTTTATAAAAGGCTGGACTTTATGGATAAAGTTCTCAATTTCAAGATCTTGCATATTCTGAGACATGGCGGCTTGGGAATAATCCATTTGCCAATTATTGAGTTTTTCAAAACGAAACTCATTAATTCTCTTACTTTTCGTTTTGGTTTGTTCAATCTGAATGTACGTATCAGGATTTAAATTGTAGGGAATTTCTTTCAGCGAATCGTTTATTTCCGTGATTTTATCCTCAATTTTTTCGTGTTGAATTTCCAGCCAATTCACAAAATCAGTGAGCGATTTGGTTACTCCCTTATTAAATTCTTGTTGAAAACGCTCTTTGAAAATTACCAAATTATCATCTTTTATCCGTTTATAATGGTCAATATATCCGTATAAATCTTCCATCTCCGTTCCTAAATCAGTCATATCGGTTTCCCAATCCGAAAACTGTTCGGTGATTTCTTTTGAAGGATTCCGATATTTATTCATCCTTTTTCTAATCGTACTTTCAGCGTTATTTTTCTGGGTATTGATGGTTGAAACCTTATCATCAATTTCTTTCTCAAAATCTTTCTTCTGCTTGAAAAACGATTCATAAACTAACTGATTTTCAAGGGATTGCGTTAAAGATTTGATACTTTCTAATTCCAATAAAATATTGTCTGAATCATAATTTTTCAAGAACATCTCTGTTTCTTTTTGTTCTGTTTTTAAGGTCGAAATGTTAGCTTCTGTTCCAAAGATTTCTCTGTCAGTAATAGATTTTTCTTTGTCAAGTATTTTAATTTCTTCTTGTAAAATATCCGATTGTTTCTTCAAATCTTTATAAACATCATTTGAGTTTTCGAGTTCTTGCTTTCTGTCCGATAATTTCTCTCTTTCAACGGCATCTGTTTGCCAATCTAATTTTGAGTAATATTTTATTTCAAGGAATAAAGACAAAAGTTTATCGGTATTTTCAATCGTTGTGATTTGACTTTCGATATTCCGATTACTCCGCTCCAATTTTGAAATTTCATCACTCATTTCCATACCTATTCGCTTACGTTCACGCAACAACTCCTTATTATCCCAACCCAAAATAGGTCTATTTCCCTGACGGTCATCTCGTTCATGGCGATTTTTATTACGAATCAAACCCGAAGGCAAAAGAGCTTTATCAGAACGTTCAAATTCGGTGAGGTCTTCGGTACAGAGAAAATTAAAGGAATTTGAAATATAATTTTCAACCCAATCTGCAAAGGGACTATTGGGCTTCAATTCTAATTTACTGATAACGGTTCGAGCATTAAACGGCTGAAAAATTGGCTTATTTACTTTGTTTTCTACCTTGTGATAAACAACTCGACCTTTTATATCTCGCTGATTATGAACGTATTGATTCACTCTGGCGTAGTATTTTTCAGGGACTAACAAGCATAGACCTGCACTGTGCAAAATCTTTTCAATGGCATTATTCCAGATTTCTTTTTCATCCGCCCGTACTTGAATTACCTCCGCCATGAAAGGAATTTCAGATTCCGAAGCCTCAACTGCATCAATTATTTCTTGTTTAATCTCGGCAACTCGCCCAATGATTTTGCTACTACTATTTTGTAACTGATTGATTTCCAGAGAAATTAGTTTAAATTCATCCTTTTTCAAATCAGTTTTCTTCCTTGTTTCGTATTGCTGATTTGCTAATTCTTGTTTTTGAGTTTTCAAGGATATTTGCAAATCAAGAGCTTTTTGGTAATTATCTTGAAATGATTTCTCTTCTGGGTTTTCAAGAAATTCTAATTTTCGAGCTAATTTATTGTAATGCTCCAAATCTTTTTCTTTCTGATTTTTTGACTTCTCTAACTCTTTGATGTCTTTGTCTAAATCCTTTATTTGTTGAACTATTTGATTATTAGCAATCGAAATTTCGATGTTATTTCGTTGCTCACGCTTATTCTCCAACTCACTTTCTTGTTTGCCTAACTTATTCAACAATCCATCTAATTTTCTATCCTGTTGCTCAATTTCATTCGTCCAAATGACAATTTGTTGGCTTGCAAAATAGGGTTCTAATAATCTTTTTTGATTGGAGATTGTCTTGATTTGAACTTCTAAATCTCGGTAGGCATCGTTACTTTCATAAATAGGTTGCAATAATTCCAGTTGTAATTTCGCTTTTTCTAAGGCTCTGTATGATTCCAAAAGCGTTTGGTAACTCTCCATCAGCTTCGTGAATTGTACTTCTGGCTCAGTATCTTCCAACATATTTACTCGGATAAAATCATCCAAATCACCTAAGATTTTCATACCCACCGTCTGATTAAACAACGACATGGCTTTCTCACTTCGCATCCCAAAGTATCGCTGAAAAGCAACCGCATATTTTGAAAAACCATCAAAATCCTCAATTCTATCGTTATATTGTCGTTTTAACTTTCTGAGCCACGCCCCATCCGAACTATATTGAATATCTTTTTCGATGCTCAGTTCAACTTTTGCCACAATGTATTTACACTTTACTTCACTATTATTCAAATGTCGAACTTGAACTAATGTAATGGGAAGATTTTGAGCATTTGTAAAAACCCCCAAAATAATAGAATACGTCTGGCTACGGTCTGGTCGGAGTTTTTCAACCTTCGCATTTTGTTGCTCCCCACTTTGGGTTCGCCCATAATGCCCTTCCACGTAGGTCATTTCATTACGTGCTGTCCTATCTTTTTCACCCGATGATTGATTGAAGAAACGTTTTGTGGGATTGACCAAAAGCACCAAAAGGGCATCCACCAACGTAGTTTTACCCGAACCATTGGCACCAGTCAGAAGCGTATTTTGCCCCTGTGGAGATATTGTGGTAATATCAGCTTTACTATCACCTTCGTGGAATGTTCCCCAATTGAAAATTTCCAAGGTCTTCAAACGATAGCCCGATTCGGTAGTATTGGTGTTAAATAGACTCAGCATAATTTTGTAGTTTGTTCTTAAATTCTTCGAGTTGTTCGTTGTTAATTTTGGCTTTAATCAGCGTTTTTACTTCGTATTGCGTGTTGTCAGGGTTATTTTCATCTTTTCGATTCACTTTTAAAAAACCGTAATCCTTCATTTTTTCGACCAATTTATCCAAGTTTTCGAGCATTTTTTTCTTGTTATTTTGTCTCGGGAAAAACTGTCCAACTCTGTCTTTCAATTCCTCACGAGTAATAAATAACCTCGAACTCATCTGTTGAGTATTTCCCTCAAACTCATCAATCCACTCTCGCAGGACGATACACATGAGGCTTTGGTCGTAGTCCATTTTGATAGTTCTAATTAATTTGATGGGAATATTGGATTCATCTTCTGAAAAATCTTTTTGTGATAATCGGGCAAAACCATCACTCCGATTCATGATTAATTCAAGACCCATCACACCAAAATAATCACGAACAGGTTTTTCGTATTCAATCAAAATAGACCAATATTTATCATCATCATAAATGGCGTATGATTGTAACAGCTTGATAATCAGGGAAGAGTAGGGTTTTGTCATATTATTTACAGAATATAATTTCGGGAAATTCCACCGCTCGATTGGGGCTTATGCTGATAATATCTTTTTGGGTTTCACTGATAATATGCTTACCCGTTGAGGCAATACTGGCATACGCCATCAATTCTGATAGACCATGTTTCAATGTATAAACTGACAATACATTTTTGAGCGATACCTGCGACTGACTCCTCAAAAGTGAAGCAATATTATTCCTAAGTACTTCTTTATCAACCACTTGTTTGTTCACCAATACATCCAAGTCGCCACCTTCTTCTTGGGCGTTTGATAAAATCCGAGCCGTGATTTTTGCTTCCCCTTCCGATAATGAAACTTCGGCGTTGGTTGTTTGATAATCAGGTTTATCTTCAATTTCTAAAAATATACCTTGTTTTGGCGGATTCTCCATCACTTCAAACGCCATAGATTTAATTTCATTAATTAGTTGTAGCGACTTTTTTCTTTCTCGGATATTTTTTTCAGCAATAAGTTTCTGCAATTTTTTCACCAAAAGATTGAACGAATCATTCACCTTTTGTCCTTCTGAATGAAGGTAGGATTTTATTTTTTTTAGAAATTTATCATCCGTATCAATCCCCCGTTCACTCATCAAGATAAAAACTTGTTTGACCAATTGGTCTAATTCTTGTTTTTGAATTGGACTGGTTAAATGTTGGTAAAAAGCCTCAAAACTTTTGCCTTGTGGGGTCAGTCGGAGTTCATCAAGAGCATCAAGCGTAAAACCCAATAAATCTCCTTTGTTTGAGATTTGTTCAGTTTGTTTTTGGTAAACCTGTTGAGATAAATCCGTAAAATTATTTTCAACTTCTCTGAAATCACGCATCAAACTGCGGGCAACGGTGTTTACGTCATTAAAACGACTAATAATCTGATAATCCTCAAAGGTCTGTACCGTCTGGGTAATTTGTAGTTGTCTTATTTGTTCATCAATTTTATCTCTTTCTTTTTCCAACTCAGCAACTTTCGTTTGCCAATCTTCGGAGGTATTTTTGACTAATTCACGGAGTTTATGAAAAATATCCAAAAAACGAGATTCCGTTCCGATAAAACTTTGTTTCTGAAAAAGAGAAGATACCCATTCCAAAACACTTTCCATTTCGGGCGTAAGTGAGTGTAAATCTTGCCCTTGGTCGTCTGTGTAAAGCGATAAATAACCATCCCGAACCCAATTTTTGAGGTATTTTGTTGATTTTTCTTCGTAACTGACTATGAAAGAACTGAGGTCTCCTTCTTCATCACCGATTCTTTCATCTTCCAAAAAATCGGCTAAACTACCCACCAATTTTTCGTTAGCAATGGTGGTGGTATAATCCTTAGCTTTAAACATCATTTGAAGAAAACACAAGATTAGCGGAGCATTATTGGCTCTGAGGAGTTTTAAATGAATAGATGTATTGAGTAAGTTTTGATATTTGATGTAGTCCATTTTAACCTTTATCTTTAAATTCTACAATATTCTCTCAATTTAATAAACAAATCTTGTTCCTCCAAAATTACTTATCAAACGGTCATAAACGAAAAAAGGCACTCACAAATGGAGTGCCTTCTAAAATATTTTGTTTCAATCTTACTTCAAAAACTAAACCGCAAAACTCTCTCCGCATCCACAAGTACGAGAAGCATTTGGGTTTTTGAATTGAAACCCTTTGCCGTTTAAACCGTCTGAGAAATCTAATTCTGTACCTGCCAAATAGAGGATAGATTTTTTATCTACCATAATTTTCACGCCTTTATCTTCAAAAATCATATCGGTTGATTTTGGTTCAGAAGCAAAATCCAAATTATACATTAAACCTGAACACCCGCCACCTTCCACGGCTACACGGACGTTAAAATTATCGGTAAGTCCCTCTTTCTGACGAAGTTCTATGATTTTATTGGCTGCTATATCGGTTACTGTTACCATTTTGGTTATTAGTTTATTGGTTATCAGTTATTTAGTTAATCGTTAAAAGACTATAACAACTGCATTTTTAAAACGACTTTGACTTACTGAAAGTTCCTTGTTAAAGATAAAAGACGTTGCTCAGTCTAATAACTAATAACCAGTTACTAATAACTAAAAAACTTGCCCAATGCCAAAAGTTATGACAAACAACAAAGTAGTTAATGCCATAACCTTTAAAAACGGGTCAATCTGAGCGGGCGTTTGCCCTTTTGAAACGCCCATTCCTATTTTTATCAACAAGGGAAGCGTAATTAAAAATATCCAGTTTAAAATTTCTGAATGATTTAACAGTGAATAAACCACCGCACAAACAAATCCACCAATCAATAAAAACCAATGATAAATCACGGCTTTATCTTTTCCTAAACGTACTGGAATGGAGTTTTTCCCCGTCTTAATATCTGATTCAATATCTCGTATGTTGTTGATATTCAGCACCCCAACGGCAAAAAGTCCGCAAGAAGTGGCTGGTAAAAACATCATTATATTTACTTCGTGAGTATATAAAAAATACGTACCCAACACACCTACCCAACCAAAGAAAATCAAAACAGAAACATCTCCCAAGCCCATATATCCGTAAGGTCTTTTGCCAACGGTGTAAGTGATGGCAGCGATAATTGCCAAGATTCCTAATCCAAAAAAAGATATAATCGTCTGAGTATCAGTATCTTTCAAGCCTTCATAAATCAACCACGAACCCGTAGTAAATGACAAAATGGACATCAAAATAATAGCTCTGGTCATTTGCTGACGAGTGATTGCACCTGTCTGAACTGCCCGTGTGGCAACGGTTCTTTCAACTGAATCTACCCCGCTGATGGTATCGCCATAATCATTGGCAAAGTTGGAAAGGATTTGTAAAAAAGTGGTTGTGAGGACGGCTAAACCAAAGATTGTCCAAGAGAAAGCGTGAGAACCTGCCGCCAGAAAACTACCCATCAATATACTCGATAGGGCGAGTGGCAAAGTTCGTGGACGAGCCGCAGAAATCCAATGTTTCATAACTGAGTTATTAAGTTTTTAAGTTGATAAGTTGTTAAAAATTCGCCTACAAATAATTAACAACTTAACAACTTAAAACTTAAAAATTACTTTATCGCTTCCATAAATTCTTTACTATCAGGTTTCACGCCCGATGCAAAAAAGTGAGTTAATTCTCCTTTTTCGTTGATAACATATTTACAGAAATTCCATGATGGTTCTTTATCGTTCCAGCCGTTTAATGACTTGGTTGTCAAGAACTTATACAAATCACATTTGCCTTCACCTTTCACAACTACCTTAGAAAACATGGGGAAAGTTACACCGTAATTCTTTTGACAAAATGTTGCAATTTCAGAATTTGTGCCAGGCTCTTGTCCGCCAAATTCGTTGGCAGGAAACCCTAAGACAACCACTTTATCCTTGTTTTTTCCGTAATATTTTTCCCAAACATCATACTGTGGCGTATATCCACATTTTGAAGCTGTGTTTAAAATAATGACCTTTTTGCCTTTGTAAATCGACAAATCAACGTCTTTGCCATCCAATGATTTCATTTTGAATTCGTGGAGATTTTTGGTAGAAGTAACGGTGAAATTCTCTGGACGAGTTTCAGAATTATTCTGCGTAAAGGGGACAGCCAAAGCTCCCAATAATGAACCTATTTTCATGAGTTTTAGTAACATGATTGTTGTGAAGATTAAAATGATTGATATGATTAATTTTTTGTTCACTCGTTTAAGTCGATTATGTGTTGAAAAATACCCAAAATATGTGGTAAATCATTGAGATAATATACTTTGTTGTCAATATAAATTGATTGGTTTTCCAATTTCATAAATAACCAGTCTTTACCCGATGTAACACATCCATAAATTGCGGGAATGTTTTTTCCTTTATCCGAATTAAATAATTGAGCACCAAGCATTTGAGCTATACATTGCCCAATTCCAAGCTCAATATCCCCTTTTTTGGCTTCTACTAAGGCAATGATTGGTGATTGAATACTATAACTTGGTTCTTGTTTACTCAGTAAAAAATCGCATTCTCCTGTGAGTCCTTTCGTATTATCTGCTTTCAAGGTAACACCAGAAAATAACGTGATTTTATTGCCATTTCTTCTACTGACTTCCAATAAAATTGGAGAAATTATCCTTTCAGAGCTTGCCTTTTCAGTCAGTAGGGGATATTTTAATCCTACTTCAAGTGATTCTGTTAAAAAAGGGCTTGCTTCAATTATCCCAACTGTTGAGAATAACGACAAAACATATTGAGTCAAATCAAAACGTTGTAAGATTTCTTCAACACTAAAACCTGAGTATGATTTAGACATTTTGAAAATTTTGTTTTAAATATACAGAAAATCACATTCTCGAAGGCACTTTAATACCTAATAAACGCATTGCCTTCTGGATTGTTTCGCCAACTACGCCCGAAAATGCCACTCTGAACTGTTGTGCGTTTTTATTGGGTTCATTAAAGATGTTTACTTCGTTATAAAAACGGTTATAAGCCTTCGCTAATTCGTAAGCGTACAACGAAATTAGGGCAGGAGAAAGTTCACGACCTGCATCTTCCAAAATCTGGTTATACTGACTCAAAAGGTAAATAACATCACGCTCAGATTCTTGCAAAACAGGATAATCAGTCGTTTTACCGATAATTCCTTGGGCGTGGGCTTTTCTCAAAATGGAACAAATCCGAGCGTGGGTATATTGGATAAATGGTCCCGTATGTCCTTGAAAATCAATGGATTCTTCGGGATTGAATAGCATTCTTTTCTTGGGATCAACCTTTAATAAGAAATATTTCAAAGCTCCCATTGCCAAGGTATCGTATAATTCATTGGCTTCGGTTTCTGAGAATCCTTCGGTTTTGCCTAATTCCATCGTGCGTTCACGGGCGGTATCGGTCATTTCTTGCATCAAATCGTCTGCATCTACGACGGTTCCCTCACGAGATTTCATTTTGCCCGAAGGTAAATCCACCATGCCGTAACTCAAATGGTAATTGCCCTCTGAATACGGACGATCCAATTTTTTGATAATTTTGAATAATACTTCAAAATGGTAATCTTGCTCATTTCCAACCACATATACTGATTTTGACATCTTGAAATCATTGTATTTCAACTCCGCCGTTCCCATGTCTTGGGTGATATAAACGGACGTACCATCTTTACGCAAAACCAATTTTTGGTCGAGTCCCTCATCGGTTAAATCTATCCAAACCGAACCGTCTTCTTTCTGGAAAAATACGCCTGATTTCAAGCCTTCTTCCACGAATTTTTTACCTAATAAATAAGTATTCGATTCACGGTAGATTTTATCAAAACTTACGCCCATTTTCTCGTAAGTCTGATTAAATCCTGCAAAAACCCATTCGTTCATTTTCTCCCACAAAGCAATCGTTTCGGGGTCGTTATTTTCCCATTTTAACAACATTTCTTGGGCTTCAATGAGCAATGGAGCTTGTTTTTTGGCATCATCTTCCGACAAACCTTTTTCTTCCAACGCCTTAATTTCGACTTTATAATGCTTATCAAATTCAACGTAATATTTTCCCACCAAATGGTCGCCTTTTAAGCCTGAGCTTTCGGGAGTTTCGCCGTTGCCAAATTTTTGATAAGCCAACATGGACTTACAAATATGAATGCCACGGTCATTTACCAAATTGGTTTTGACCACTTTATAACCATTGGCAGACAAAATTTGAGCCACCGAAAACCCTAAAAAATTATTCCGTAAATGTCCCAAATGAAGCGGTTTATTGGTATTTGGCGAAGAATATTCCACCATCACCGTTTCATTTTTATCGGGTAATTGTCCAAAATTTTTATCTTTGAAAATGCCCGTAAATAAGTCTACCCAAGCCGAATCAGCGATGGAAAGATTCAAGAATCCTTGTACCACATTAAAGGCAGACACCACGCCCGAATTTGCCACGAGATAATTACCGATAGCATTCCCCAACTCTACGGGCGACTTCCGCAATGCCTTAATGTATGGGAACACCACGAAGGTATATGACCCCTCAAAATCTTTTTTGGTAGGTTGTAGCGAAATATTGTTTTCTTCTACGTCAAACTCCGCTTTCAATGCGGCGGTGATGTGGTTTTGTATTGTTTTTTCTATGTTCATTAAATCAAATATTAAATCGCTTTTTTTAACGTTTATTAGATAGCTTATTGTAAAAATCTAATGGCTTATAAATAGAAATATTATATTCTTTTAAATCAGATTCAAGCTCTTTTCTGGCTACTTCTAAGACGTTATCATTTGTAATATTAGTTATGAGTGAGTGAGCTATTGTTTTGAAGCCTGAATTAATTCCTACTAATTTATTAATAGCATTTTTCATCTTAGACACAGCGGTTTTTATATTCGTAATTTGAGTATCTTCTGGTCTATCAGTCTTAAACATTTTAAGCTCGATTATCTCATAGGTATGATTATTAGAATCAATTAAGCAAATGTCAAGTTCGACATCTGTCAAGTAAAATTGATTGATTTGAAAAGTTATTTTATTTAGTTCAAGTAAGTATTGAATGGCAAAAAAAAGTAATCCATCAGCATGAACAATATTTTTATAGATTTGCTCATTTAGTTCATAAGGTACCATATATGATAATTCTTTGGAACAAGATGGGCATTTCATTTTAAGTTTAGTTGGTTTAATATCACTCGTAATTACACCATTAAATGTATTCGGTGGGCATTCAACACATTCATAATAACCTTTTAATTGTCCACCTTTAATAATTTCCATTTCGTAAAGATCATCAAATAGTTCAAGTCTACTTTTATAATTATCACTATCATATAGAACAT
>JAYUOX010000154.1:0-4806 GCA_043760595.1 Cytophagales bacterium | reverse complement strand
CTTCGAGAATGGACGTAAAATTTGACTCGGATTCTCGAAGTGCCACTTCGAGCTACAGTAATACAGTAACTATTTTACCCCCAAATTTTTTCCCGAACTCTTTTTATCGTTGCCTTTGCAATTACTTCTGCCTTTGCTTCGCCTTCTTGGAGTTTTTGTTCGATTTCGGGAATATGGTTCATGTAATACTCAAATTTCTCACGTTCTTCCGCAAATTCCCTTACCAAAACAGCGTGGAGTGCATTTTTGGCGTGTCCATATCCATAACCACCCGCCAAATAATTAGCTCTCATCTCCTCAATTTCTTCTGTTTTTGCTACTAATGAATACAATTTGAACACATTATCTGTCTCAGGGTCTTTGGGGTCTTCTAAGGCTTTGGCATCCGTAACAACCTTTTTGACTACTTTTAGTAAATCTTTTTCATTCAAGAAAATATCAATATAATTGTTCAGAGATTTACTCATTTTCTGACCATCAATCCCAGGAATTGTCATCACTGCTTCATCAATCTTTACTTCGGGAAGTATCAAAGTATCTTCGCCATACTGACGGTTGAAAGCTCCGCCCAAATCACGAGTCATTTCTAAATGTTGCCTCTGGTCTTTGCCTACGGGAACAATGTGGGCATCGTACAACATAATATCTGCCGCCTGCAAGACTGGATAGGTAAATAGCCCCGCATTGACATCCGCTAATTTCTCAGATTTATCTTTGAAACTATGGGCATTTGCCAACATCGGAAATGGCGTAAAGCAATTCAAATACCACATCAATTCAGTGTGATACCCTGCCAATTTTGATTGACGATAAAAGAAATTTTTATCCGCATCAAAACCACAAGCTAACCATGCGGCTGCGATAGCGTAGGTATTTTCACGAAGGATTTTACCGTCTTTTAGCGATGTAAGTGTGTGTAAATCAGCAATGAACAAAAAAGATTCATTCGCTGGATTTCTCGATAATTCAATGGCGGGACGGATTGCTCCAAGGATATTTCCGAGGTGTGGTCTGCCTGATGCTTGTATGCCTGTGAGGATTCGCATAAATTAGATTTTACGGAAGCCTTCGGTGAAACCGAAGGCTTCCGTAATTCAGTGTTATTAATAGTTTAAACATTTTTTACAAAATTCACTAAAATATGCCAATACATCAAATCAAGGTTGATAGAAATTATAGAAATTGTTATCTTTGAGTATAAAAGCAACCGAAATTTGAATTTAATTGTCTAATTATCAACCATATATGTCCATTACAAAAAATACATTTGAATATTTAAAAGATTTAAAAAGTAATAACAACCGAGAGTGGTTTCATGCCAACAAGAAAAGATATGATACTGTAAAGGCAACTTTTGAAGAAACCATCAAAGAATTAATTTTTTCTTTTGGAGAATTTGAAAATATGACCAATGTCGAAGTCAAACATTGCAACTATAGAATTGCCAGAGATGTAAGATTCACCCACGATAAATCGCCGTATAAAACTTGGTTGTCGGCAAGTTTTTCGGAAGGTGGCAGGAAGTCAGGTCGAGTAGATTATTATCTGCATATTCAAGAAGGAGAATCATTTATCGGTGGTGGAATGTGGGCTGCAACGCCAGAGCAATTGGCTAAATTTAGGCAAGAAATTGACTACAATGCTCAGGAATTGAAGAAAATTATTTATGATCCAAATTTTGTGAAAATATTTGGAGAACCCGAAGGCGAATTTGTTAAATCAGCCCCCAAAGGATATTCAAAAGATAATCCCGAAATTGAATTATTGAGAAAAAAGCAACTATTTTTTATCCATAAATTCACTCAAGAAGAAGTCCTTTCTCCTGATTTTGTGAGTAAAGCAACGGAAGTGGCAAGGGTTTTAAAGCCTTTTTTAGATTTCTTCAATTATATTTTTTTCGATAATATCGAACCTGTAATAAAATTATAAGTAACTTACTTTAAAATATTGATAATCAGAACATTAAGTAGCTAATTTACAAATAAATACTAACCCAATGAATAAATCTTATACAAAATACGTAGGGCTTTTTGGAATCCTCATTCTCTTAACAAATTGTAGTTCGGAATTGCCAGAACTCAAAGTACCACAAAGCCCAAAGAAGGATGTACTTTCATTCAAGTTTGTTGAATTTACCCCTTTATCAGAGGGCGATATTGATACGACCAATAGGAAAGTTACGATTAAAGTGCCTGTGGCTACGAAAGTTACTGCATTAGTACCTTCAATTACGGTTTCACAAGGGGCAAAAATTACACCTGCCTCACTCGTTCCTCAGAATTTCACAACGCCATTAACCTATATGGTTACAGCTCAAGATTGTACAAAAAGGGCATATTTGGTAACTGTGGATATTGCCAGAGCTACTGACCCTGAAATAACGGGTATCGAAACATTGACAGCCAAAACTACGGAATCGTTTTTTATTTATGGTAAAAATTTGACCAGAACGGGAGCAGTAACTACAATTTTACTGGTTTCAAAGACTACTGGAAAAACCCATACATTAAAGAATATCTCTTTGGCAGCGACTCAAGCGAAAGTTCAAATCCCTTTTGATGTTCCTGTGGGTTCGTATTCTGTGATTGTGGATGTAAATGGAAGACAATTCAAATACAAAGCCTTGGATTTGAAGATTACGGGTACTGGCACAACGTTGATTATTAACAGAATGACCGATCTGTCCTACATCCGTGGAGAAACTATAATTATTACGGGCAACAACCTGAAAGCCACGAAAGCTCAAATTAGGTTTGTTCCGCAAGTAGGAGGAGCTGTTGCCCAAACCAAAGATGCTACAATCAACGCAGCGGGTACGGAAATTTCTTATAAAGTTGAAACTACTTTCCCAGCCCCCAATCGTTGGACATTGACTGTTTTGCTTGATGGAACGGCTTATGTACTTCCTGATTTAGTTACTGTTTTGGTGAGGTAAAAAAGAAATCCTCAAAAACACAAACGCCCAAAAAGAAATCTTTTTGGGCGTTTGTGTTTTTGAGATTCAATTAATTAAAACTCTGCATTTGCAGGTTTACTCAAATTTGGTTTGATGATTTTCAGCCAAGTTAATAGTTTAATAACTGGATAAGTTGGGTCAAATTCATACCATTTTGAGGCAAAATTCATGCTGTTGGGTAATTTATGATGATTATTTTGGAATAATTCTCCCATCATCAAAAAATCAAAGATTAATGAGTTTTTCGATTTATCGTTATTGTCGTGGTTCTGATAGCCATATTTATGCCCCGACCAGTTTACGATAGCACCATGAACTGGTCCCATCAAAAAATGAATTGGTAACAAGAAAAAAAATGCCCAGTGCATGTCAAAATAAATGAAAGCTACCATATAAAAAGCCACATAAGCAACTCCCCAACCCAATCTCGAAATCCAGTGGTCGCCTAATTTTTCAATAGTCTTTGAAAAAGGATAATTATGGTCAAAACGTTCTTCTACCTTGTTTTTTGCATTAATCAAGGCATTATAAATATCCTTTGTTTTCCACATCATCGCAAAAACATTATTGGAAAAATGAGGAGAATGAGGGTCTTTTTCAGTATCGCTAAAGGCATGGTGCATACGGTGCAAAATCGCATACGCCCGTGGACTCAAATAGGATGAACCTTGCGAGATGTACGTAAGAATATAAAAAAAATTCTCCCAAAATTTATTCATCGTAAACATTTTATGAGCTGAATAACGATGTAAAAAAAAGGTTTGACTGAATAAAGATAAGTACCAGTGAATAATGAATGCGGGCAATACTAATTGCATATTTTTAGTTTGTTATTTAATGTTATACATGGACTACTATTTGTACCATAAAATAGTTCATAAATTTGTTTTATTCTGAAAAATGAAAGTTCAAAAGGTTGTTAAAGCGTAAGAAACCAGATTTGCACCCATTTGTAAGGCTTTTTGACGAACTACATCGGGGTCATTATGGACAGATTGGTCTTCCCAACCATTGCCCAAATCACATTCGTAACTATAAAAGCAAACCAAACGACCTTCATAAATTAATCCGAAACCTTGTGGAGGTTTATTGTCGTGTTCGTGTATTTTGGGTAATCCGTTTGTGAATTTGAATTTCTGAGCATAAACGGGATGATTGAAAGGGAGTTCAATAAAATTCAATTCAGGAAAAACTTTTTTCATTTCTCTTCTCAAAAACTTATCCATTCCATAATTATCGTCAGCATGGAGAAATCCTCCGCCAATCAAATATTTACGAAGATTCAATGCTTCTGATTCTGTAAAAACGATATTTCCATGACCCGTCAAATGCACGAATGGATAAGTAAAAAGCTCAGGACTTGAAGGCTCAACGATGTCTTCTTCGGCAGAAATATTTGTACGTAAGTTGCTGTTACAGAACTTAATAAGATTTCCCAATGATGTTTTGTTGCAATACCAATCACCACCTCCACCATATTTCATTTTGGCAATTTTGAAGGAGGACTGTGCAATTAACAATGAACAATTAACAATTAACAATAAGGACGTTAATATTACTTTATATTTTTTATACATAAATATAATCGGATGAAATTTGAAACTGTTAAACTGGTTATTGATAATTGTTTATTAATAATTGATAACTGTGAGGGTATGACAAGCCACCAATCCCGCCGTTTCTGTTCTCAGGCGACTATTGCCCAGAGTTACAGGAACAAAACCTTTTTCAAGGGATTGATTAATTTCTTCTGGTGAAAAATCCCCTTCTGGACCAATCAGAATGGCATATTTTGATTTTGGTTCAATAACTTGATGAATCAGTTTTCGATTTCCTTCTTCCAAATGGGC
>JAYUOX010000153.1:0-4819 GCA_043760595.1 Cytophagales bacterium | reverse complement strand
TGGAAAGATTGAAGAAAAACTTAGAAAACCCACCGAAATTAACGGGAGCTGATTTGCTCAAAACTGCCCTTGCCGAGGAATATAAAGGCTCAAAGGTTGGACTTTCGTCCGAAGTGGTTGAATTATTGAAAAATTTGACGAGTCCAGGGAAAGTAAAATTACCCCAAAATTTGAACGCAGAACTTCGTCCCTACCAATTGCGAGGCTATGAGTGGATGGTGAAAAATACGCAATTAGGGTTCGGAAGTTTGATTGCCGATGATATGGGATTGGGGAAAACCTTGCAAGTAATTACGCTCTTGTTGAAGTTTAAACAAGAAGGAGCTTTTACTAAAAATAAGGCTCTAATCGTGGTTCCGACCACTTTATTGACCAATTGGCAAAAGGAAATTAATCGTTTTGCTCCCGATTTGACGTTCCAAATTTATCACGGAAATAAGCGAAAATTAGCATTAAAAGATGCTGAAACGCCCGTGGATTTGGTGATAACGACCTACGGAACGGTAAGAAGTGATGCTGAAATATTCAAAAAATATAACTGGTATTGTGTGGCAATTGATGAGGCTCAGAATATCAAAAATCCTGATACTGAGCAAACCAAGGCGGTAAAAAACCTTAAATCGGATATTAAAATTGCCATGAGTGGCACGCCCGTTGAGAACCGTTTGAGTGAATTTTGGAGTATTTTAGATTTCACGAATAAAGGCTATTTAGGCAATCTGAGCAAATTTACGACTGAATATACGAAGCCTATTCAGTTGGAACACAGCCACGAAAAACTTGAAATTTTTAAGAAAATAACTTCTCCATTTTTATTGCGAAGACTCAAAACGGATAAAACAATCATCACGGATTTACCCGATAAAATCGAAAATAATTATTATACCAAACTCAGCAAAGAGCAAGCGGCGTTGTATGAAAGTGTGGTGCAACAGAGTTTGATGGATATTGAAGAAAACGAAGGAATTGCTCGTAAAGGCTTGGTTTTGAAGCTAATGACTGCCTTGAAACAGGTTGGAAATCATCCATATCAGTATTTGAGTAAGGGTAAAAAGACACTTGAAGAATCGGGGAAAGCACAACAATTGATTGAGATTTTGGAAAATATTCAAGATGCAAATGAGAAAGTATTGATTTTTACGCAATACACGGCAATGGGTGATTTGTTGGTTGAATTTATCAAGAACCGTTTTGGGACTGAACCTTTGTTTTTACACGGAGGAATTGACCGTAAAAAACGAGATATTTTAGTGGAAAGATTCCAGAAAAATAGGGCTGATTCCATCTTTATTTTATCGTTGAAAGCGGGAGGAACGGGGCTAAATCTTACGCAAGGAAATCACGTAATTCACTATGATTTGTGGTGGAATCCTGCGGTAGAAAATCAAGCAACTGACAGGGCTTTTAGGATAGGACAAACTAAGAATGTGATGGTTTATCGCCTTATTAATCAAGGAACGATGGAAGAAAAAATTGATGAAATGATACGTTCTAAGCGTGATTTAGCGGATATGAGCATCACCACTGGTGAAACTTGGTTGGGGGATTTATCGAATGCTGATTTGAAAAACTTGGTGCAATTGACTAAGATGTAATTTTAAAAAGTAGAATTAGGTACTAAGTAACAAATATTTTATAATCGACACTTTTAATCAGATAACTCATTGGTTTTAAAGCTTATAGCCAACAGCTAAATGCTGACAGCTACTCAATAAGTGTTTTGAAATCGTTGTGGGTTATTCGATGTTACAGTTCAAAACAAAGCAAACTTTGCCTCCGTAACATTCTCAATCACAATTTTTAACTTTTTGCCTTTGATGGTTTTGATAAAACTCTTGCCTGCACTGGCGGTGAGGGTGAGTTCTTTGTAACTGAAAAACTTTGCCGATTTCATGGCTTCATTCACTGTGTAACTATCAAAACTTGCGGTCAAATTATTTCCACTTAAACTGCCTTCGGTGCTGGTGCTGCCGTAGGGGAAAAGGAAATTATAAAATGATACATAATTTGCCTTGTTGTTGCTGATGTCGAGGTCAAATTTCCATACTTTGCCCGAGACGGGTTGAGTAACTTTGTCTAAGGTCAAAATCTTTGGAAATTGATTTGAACATATTTCTATTGCTGTGCCATCGGGCAGGGTAAACTTCCAGTTGGCTTCTTTGATTTCTTCGGTAAGCGTTACGCTGTATTGATTATTGATAGCTACCAAATACGAGGCATTATTGAAGCTAACAGCCTTTAAATCAAGCCATTCGCCAATATTTTTGCCATACATAAACATCTTGGCTCTGGTTTCTTTGTATTTCCCCGTAGCGGAATAAAACTGCTCTACCTTCACAAAACCATCGGTATTTACAAGGTCTTGGTCTTTGTAAGCAACCTCCGATGTCTCGACTTTGCAATCATTTTTCAGCAAAGCCTTATCGACCGTAGGTTCAACAGAATCAGTTTTTCCACAACTGATGATTAGAGCAAAACAGATGGATAAGGTAAATAGTGATAGGGGTGATTTCATGGTTGTTTTAGTAATTTCTTAAAATATCAATAACCTCTCAGAAAAAAGTCTTTTTCTAACTTTATATCGTCTAAATAATACTCAATGTCTTCATTTTCATTCAAATACTCATTGGGCGGAATACTGATAACTATTTTATTCCAAGGTTTCCAAACGTCTTTTAGAATGTCGTTGTTGGTTGCTTCGTAGTGTTGAAACAGAAAATCTGCCGTCGTTTTTGAATACTGTTCTTCAAGTTCAATAGGTAATTTTTGGTTCTTTTTATTGATAGAAAATAACTCAAAATGAGGTAAGTCATCTTTTATCCAAAAAGTCCAAATAATCCGTTCAAATTTTCTTTTGAAAGTTTGTAAATACGCCAGTTGATGATTGACCAAATGATTTGCCATAGAATGAGGAAAGCCTTTTGCACGAAGTATTGCCAAATCATGCTCTTGATTATACAATCTTTCTTCATCAAACCAATAGCGTGAGGTATAACTTCCATCGGGATTAATTTCAAATTCTACATCACTATATGTTTTGCCTTCTGAGGCGTATTGCAAAAAAGCTCTTAGGATTAAATTACCCACCTCAGTTGCCACTTCAATAAAAAAACCTCCTTCTTTGTCCTTATTAAGGAAAGCAATATTCTGAAATGGCGGTATTTTACTCAAATCTCGACCAGAAGTACACCAATAATAAATGGGGTGAGATTGTTTTATCACCTCTTCATCATTTAAAAGAATTTTGACGATTTCTTGTTCTATTTCTTGCATATCTAAGGATTTGGAATGTTACTGTATTGTGGCGGAATCGTAAATGGACTACCATTTCTGAAAACTTTAATTTCAATACTCGAAGGTCGCCCTTTCACGAAACCTTTACCAGTATAAACTACTTTAAAAATAGCGGTAGGGGTAGCACCTTTAAGATCATCTCTTATATACTCTTCCATATCTCTCCAAGCACCATTTTGATTTGAAATACCATTCAAAGCCCAATAATTAATTTGTTCACTTGGTCCAATACCTTCCTTAGAGCCAATATGCCCTGCATTATCGCCCGTTTTAAATCCTTTATTTGGGTATTTTTGGATAGCTTGTTGCTGTGTTTCACTCCTTACACGCCCAGCTCCATATTGAACATCAAGGTCAGTCATTTCGATTACGTTTCCAATTTCTTTATCGGTTTTGTAGATAAAGCGTTCATCTATACGGTATTCTACATCTTTCAATAGGGGATAAATATTAAGCACTTGGTTGAGGTCATTAGGGCTATTTCCTGTTATTGCACCCGCAGAAGCTGTAACACGGCGTTCGCTAATCGTTGCCCACAGTTTGCTTCCCGCTTTTATCTCAATATGTCCGTCAGCATTTTTTATAAATTGATAAACAGGATTCAAAGTAATGACATTTAACCGCATAGTTGCCATGTGTTCTAATACTTCTGTACGATTTCTCCAAGTTTTAGAAGCTACCCAAACATCCAAAGAGCCTTTATCTGCATATTTGGCAAGAAACTGTTTAATTTTGGGGCTTGTATTTGGGTTTGAGAGTTCTGTTATTAATCTATCAAAATCCGCTTTATCTAAATCTAACTCAATGACCTTATTAAATAAGTTTGTTCTTTGAGTTGTAGTAATGTTTGAACCTATAAATGATTTTTTGAGAGCAATTATTCTTTGTTTTGCTATTACGGGATCAAGACCATCTGCAATCAATTTTGCTTCCAAATCACTCAAAGATTGGCAAAGGGCAGCATTAATAACACAAGTATTATGCACCAACACCTCCTGCGTACCCACATAATAATTATGGAGGTCATTTACCTCAAAATTATAAACCGTCAGGGTAGTATCAGGATTTATGGCAAGGCTATCCAAACGGAGGGTAGAGCCACTGGCACCACGGAAGGTATCACCTACTTTAAGGTCTTGGGCGGCAACCTAATCATGGTGGTTTTCCGTCCAAACAGGGTGTTCCAAAGTAGGCTGTGCAATTAATGTACCAGCCGCAAAAAGAGACACCAAACCTCTTTTAATAGATTTTTTAGTAGCCTTCACCACGCCCCAAGCAAACTTTTTAAGGGTATGGTCATAGCCCCCAACCACATCCCCAGCCACAATATTTTCAATATTTTTAAGGGCTTTGTGGCTGTTTTGTTTTACGGTTAAAAATACAAAAGCCCTTCAACAGTTAAGTTGAAGGGGCTTTTTAGTTTTAGAGTATTTGGGGTTTATTTACTTTCCCGCATGTGATTGCAGTATCATCAACGGCAGTAGGCTTAACTTCTCTGTTCGAGATGGGAAGAGGTGAACACTAC
>JAYUOX010000152.1:0-14476 GCA_043760595.1 Cytophagales bacterium | reverse complement strand
AATGGCATAAATTTAAATTGCTCGAATTGTAAATATGAGGTAAGTAAGACGGGAAAGGGAGCAACCTTATCCAAATACTGTCGTAAATTTAACGACAAATGTCGTAATAACAAAATTATTTCAAGTTTTCTTTCATTTTTGCAACATTTAGAAATTGTTGTGTGTCATTAGGTTGAGATTGAGGAATTATTTAATTTCCAATGTTCAATGCTCAATGTTCAAGTTATTGACCATCAATGTTTTAAAGCACTTGAACATTGAGCGTTAAACATTGCACATTGAAAATTATTATTAAAACAACCCATTATTAAGCCATTACCTCTGGAACAAACGCTATACATAGACAAACATCTCCCTCTCGTTGAGGCTTGCCGTCGGGGCGAACGCAAGGCTCAATATGAGATTTATAGGCTTTATTCCAAGTCTATGTATAATGTTGCGGTCAGAATTGTGAACCACGATGGAGAAGCCGAGGACGTTTTGCAAGACGCTTTCTTGGATGCATTTCAGAAAATTCACGACTTCCGACAAACCAGTACGTTTGGGGCTTGGTTGAAACAAATTGTGGTGAATCGTGCCTTAAATCAACTCCGAAATCGAAAGGTGCAATGGGTTGATATTGAGGAAGGTTATGAGATTTGTGAGGAAGAATCTTACGATGAAGACCGTGTAAACTATGATATTCAGCGAATACAACACGCCATTCAACAACTTCCCGATGGTTTCAGAACGGTGATTTGTTTGTACTTATTGGAAGGTTATGACCACGAAGAAATCGCCGAGGTTTTGGGTATCGCCGAATCCACCTCACGCACGCAATACATACGAGCGAAAAAACGGTTATTAGAAATATTAAAGTGCAACTAAATACTGTAGCTCGAAGTAACCGTTACCCGATGACATTTCGAGAATCGGACTCCAATGTCTCGAAGTACCACTTCGAGCTACAGTACAGAAATAAAGAAAATGAAGAATCAAGAAGATAGAAATTTAGAACAATTTATTCAAAATCACCATCAGGATTTCGATATGCACGAAGTTCCTGCGGGACTTTGGGATAAAATTGATAAGTCGCTGGGAAAAGAAATTGAGCCTGACGAGGTAGTTTTTAAATTCAAAAAATCGTCCTTTTTAAGATTTAAATCTTGGGCGATTGCTGCCAGTATTTTATTGGTAATAGGCTATGTATCAGTGTTTTACTTAAACAATAAATCAGATTCTACTGAACAAATTGTTGCTGAGGTTGCTCCACAATATGGGGATAGAATGGTGCAATACACCAGCTTAATTGAAAGTAAAAGAGAAGAAATTAAGCAAATCGAAACGCATGACCCCGTGATGTATAAAGAATTTGCGACTGAGATTGAAAAACTGAATCAGGATTACCAAAACCTTCAAACCGAACTCTCACAAACGCCCAATCAAGAGGATTTGGTGAAGGCAATGGTGCAAAATTTACAAGTACAATTAGACATTTTGAACCGTCAATTACAGATTATTGAAAAAGTGAAAGAGTATAAAAAGAATCCGATGAAGCGTGTGTAGAAGCCCCTGTCATTGCGAGCGAAGCGAAGCAATCTGTTAGCTTACGGGAAGAGGCTTTCAAGCTCAATGTCATGGTTTCCTTTTAAACATTCTTGCATCAATCCAACAGATTTCTTCGTGCCTCGCAATGACAGCTATTCACATTATAATTATTGTTTTAACAAGAAAAAGTCATGAAAAAAATATACAACATATTAATTATCAGCATTTTATGTATTTCAAATGCTTGGTCGCAGGATAGTTTGAAGAACGCTCCGCAATTAAAAATTATTTTAGGAGATAAAGACGAAAGGACAAATATTCAAGAACGAAGAGTTTATAAAAAACAAACTGATGGTACTCGGGTAAAAATAACCCATGACTATTTAGGTGATAGTTCATCTGATGCCCTCGCCAGAGTTGAGGTTTATAAGAATCGTTCAAATAGAAGTTACCGTAAAGATACAGAAGGTAATTGGCAACAAGATAATACCTCAACAGAAGACAACCCAATCGAAAAGAAAAAGACTTTAACCAAGACTTTTACAGTAGATTCAAAAGACCGTTTGGCAATCAGCAATCAACATGGAGACGTGAAAGTTGAACTCTGGGATAAGAATGAAATCAAAGTGGATATTACCATCACAGGCTATGGTTCAACGGAAGCAAAAGCTCAGGAACTCCTTGACAATGTGCAGATTACGGATAAAAGAGAGGGAGATAAAATTTCGTTCAAAACCTTTATTGATTCAGATAATAATTCGTGGAGTTGGGGAAATAATTGGAGTTGGAATGGAAAGAAAGACGATGAAAACTGTAATTGTCCCAAGTCAAAAAAAGGCGTTGAGGTCAATTATACCATTCATATGCCCCGAACAAATGCCCTTTCAGTTTCCAATAAATACGGAAAAACCATTATTCCACAATTTGACGCTCCGCTGAAAGTTACGTCTAATTACGGAAGTTTTACCTCAGACCGCTTGAAGGGACTTGATAAAGACATTTTTGTGCAATACGGTTCAGGAAATATCAAGCAAATGGATGATGGTGACTTGCAAATTTCGTACTCAAAGTTCAATATAGATAAGGCAGATAACCTCAAATTGAAGAATAATTACGGTTCTGTAACCTTGGACGACATCAATAATTTGGATGGAACGTTTCAATATTCGAGTGGAAAAATTGGCAGAATTAACGAAACAGGGAAATTAAATATCAGTTATTCAGACGGTGTACAGCTTTCGGAACTGGTAAAAACCTTGAAAAGTTTACACATTAATTCCAATTATACCGCCGTGAAATTACCCGTAAATGGTGATTGTAATGCTGATTTTGAAGTAACCACGACTTATGCAAATTTCCGTTACCCAACTGGAAAACTAACTTTCACCGTTAATCCTGATGAAAATGACGACGATGACCGCAAAATGGGTTGGCAGCCAACCAAAACCTATAAAGGAAAAATTGGGAAAGGTTCAAATACGAAAATCACGATAAAGACGAATTATGCGGGGGTGAAGTTTATGGAAAAGTAAAGAAGTGATAAGTTTTAAGTTGATAAGTTGTTAAACGCTCGCAGTGATTAACAACTTATTAACTTAAAAATTATCACTTTACGAACTGTTCCAACAACCGATAAATATGATTATACTCATCTTTCGGAAACATATCTGTATTAATATCTGACATAGTTTTCACTTGCCCATTTTGAACCGTAACCGTCTGATTCATATACTGTTGCGATGCTTTTATGACATCAATATTTGCTTTTGAGAAATGATTTTTTGTGAATGAATCTTCTAATCTTTTCTCCAAAAGTTGATTGTTAATTTCCACGGGTTCGTTGCTGCCAATTAAGATAAATTTCCCAATCTCATACACATACGGGAACACGCCCACGAAGGTATTACGCACTCGAAAGGTAGGCATCCACGAAGCCACAATCCCTCCTTTTTTCAGTTTCGTTTTCAATACTTCAAAGTATTCTTTTGAGTAAATATTACCTGAAAAAGATGATTTTGGGCGAAGAGCGTCGGCTTCAATTAAATCATATTTTTTATCGTTATTCTGAATTTCATATCGTCCATCTTTCATAATCAAATTCACTCTTTTGTCTATCAGAATATCAGAAACGGTCTTATCATTTTTCTTAATGGCATATTCTTTCAACACATCGGGCTGACTCAAAATCACCTCAAAACAGTCAATTTGCTTGGTTTCTGAACGCCCTGCCACATTATAAAGTGTTCCGCCTGAGCCTAAACCGATGATGGCAATAGCTGTCGGATTTGGGTGAATAAAAGAGGGAATGCTACCCAAAGCCACATGAACATCGTCGGAACTGAAAGGCAAATGACTTTGTCCCAAACCATTGATAAAAACTACGTCCTGATTTGTTCCTTCAAAGTTGAGTTTGATAGACGATAAAGCCGAATCATCCTCCTTAAAAATCAAGGTATTAGCATCTTTTACACCCCCAAAAACTTGCCAAAAAGATTTGTTATCAGGAATTAAATAAACCACCGAAAGTAACACCACCGAAAGAAAAACAACGGAAGCCAATGAAAGCACTTTTTTACGATAAATTAAGAAAACATAAACCAAGCCAATGATTCCTAAGAGTTTGATTATCAACGAAGTACCCAAAATGTTGAAGCCCACCAATGTAACAACCCAAGCCCCAATCGAAGAGCCTACGATGTTAATAAATTGCAACCAACCCACTTTTCGCCCTACTTCGGTATAATCGTCTTGAATAATGGTCTGAGAAATGGTAAAACTAAAACCCATCAAAAACGTAGGAATTGACATCAAAAAAATGGGTAAGAGAATGTACATTACCACGACAATTTTACCACTAAAACTTGTCTCATAACTCAAAAAATAATTGGAAAGAAATGACAGCGTTTCAGTATGTTGAACGCCCCATAAAAACAAAAACATGGCTCCTACTGAATACAGATAAAGAAAATATTGAGTTTTCAAGAATATTTCCTCCAAATCTGTACGAGTTTTACGGAGAAAACGAACCCCAAAATTTGTCCCAAAAGCCATTGACATCAGATAGATTGCCAAGACAATCGCAAACGTCATAGAAATAGATTTGATGGTAACGTCTAAGATTCTAAACCAAATAATCTCAAAACAAATCGCCATGAACCCTGACATAGCGTATTGAAATGCCCAAAAGGTAAAGCCTTTATTCCAAATAAAAGGCGTTGTTTTTACAGGTATTTTATCGGTTTCAGATTGATTATTTACTTCATTTCTATAGATAAATCCTGCGATAATGGCACAAATAAAATTGAGACTCGCCCCCAAATAAACGGCATGATGAAAGCCAATCCAACGGATGAGAATAATGCCCGTTACGAATGCTCCCAGAGCTGCACCGAGGGTATTGACAAAATATAATTTACTAATAAAACTCGCCTGATTATCAATGCTTTGCAATTTAAAAGCCTTAGAAAGTAACGGTAACGAAAGCCCCATCAAAAAGGTTGGGAACAACAATATTCCAAATAAAAGAAGGTACGTTTGCACACTTCCAGATACTTTAAAAATACCAGAACTGTACAAAAAATCGTAGATAATTGGCTTACTCAACAAAGCAAAAATACCAATTCCTAATTCTGCAAAAACGAAATAAAGAATCGGGCGATTTTTGATGGCACGGTCAGCAATAATTCCGCCTAAAAGATACCCCAAACCCAAACCCGCCATGAATGCCGAGACGATTAAACTGATACTTAACGAACTAATGCCCGTATAAAAAACCAGCCAACGTTGCCAAACAACTTGATATAAAAGGGCAGCAAAACCAGAAAAGAAAAAAACGAGTAAAAGCACTCGTTGGCGAAGCGTGGAGATTGGAGAATTTTTCAAAAGAGCTTTTAATTAATGGATATGTTGAGATGAAAAAATAGCATCAAATCTTACAAAAAAGACCTAATTCTCTCCGCAGTAGCCTCTAATTCTTCTTGCGAAGGCTTCATTTTTTCTCTCGTAAAATTAATATCATTCATCGAATTTAGCGGAATCAGATGCACGTGGGCATGAGGAACTTCTAAGCCAATCACGGACACGCCCACTCGCTTACACGGACACGCCTGGGCAATGGCAGGGGCGATTTTCTTGGCAAATAGCACCAATCCGCAGAGTAAATTATCTTCCAAATCGAAGATATAATCGACCTCTTTTTTAGGGATTACGAGCGTATGACCCTCCGCCAAAGGCGTGATGTCTAAGAAAGCAAGGAAGTTTGCATCTTCCGCAATTTTATGGCAAGGAATTTTGCCTTTGATAATTTTTGTGAATATGGTCATTTTTTTTTACGGTAAAAGGTTAACGGTACACGGTTAACGGTACACGGTTAACGGTACACGGTTTTGACGATAAACAAATCGTTCATTATTTAATGTGAACTTTTACCGTTCACCGTGTACCGTTTACCTAAATTTACTTAAACCATTCCGAATACATAACATAATTATTTGCCGTCCGCACGAAAACCTCGGAGGCTTCGGGTGATACTTCTTTCAATAATTTTGCGGGATTGCCTGCGTATATCGTACCTGCGGGTACACGAGTATTTTGCGTTACAATTGCCCCTGCGGCGATGATTGAGCCTGTTTCTACGACGGCACCGTCCATGATAATTGCTCCCATTCCTATCAAAACATTATCCTCAATCGTGCAACCGTGAACGATGGCGTTATGAGCAATCGACACATAATTTCCGATAATGGTTTTGGTTTTTTGATAAGTACAATGAATAATTGCTCCGTCTTGAATATTGGAATTGTTACCAATTATTACTGAATTGACATCTCCACGAACCACAGCGTTGAACCAAACTGTACAATTATCGCCCAATGTTACGTCCCCAACGATTGTGGAATTTTCAGCACACCAACAGTTTTCTCCAAATGTGGGTAAAATTCCTTTTACGGGCTTGATTAAGGGCATAATGAAGTATTAAGTATCGAGTCCAAAGTATTGAGTATTTAAAACATTTATTATTTCAAGACAAATATACACTTGAACATTTTGAAGTCCATGAAAAAGGCTAACGAATTATACATCGTTAGCCCAAAATTACTTCAGATACTATATTTCAAATGCTCTGGTAAAGGAATATTCACACTCAGTTCATCCGCAATCGGAGTGAGTCTTTTACTTGGAATGGGTATCAATCCTGACCAAATGGGTAAACCTTGGTCTTCTTCTTCGTCTATTGGCATTCCCGAACGCATTTTTGCCGATGCTTCTACAATATCAAATACTAAAAGCATCGTTTTATCGACTTCTTTCTTTTTCATGGGGCGTAAATACTCCCAACTGTTTGGTACAATTTTCTCGGTTAATTCCTTGAAAAACAAGGCTTTTGCTTCAAAATCATCAATTCTCGTGGCATTTGAAAATATCACAACCGAACGATAATTTACGGAATGATTAAAGGCAGATTTTGCCACAACCAAATCGTCCGTTAGCATTACCGAAATACAGACGGGTATTCCTTTTTCAATTTCTCTCAAAAAATGACTACCTACTGAGCCGTGAACATAGAGTTTGTTTTCTTTCCGAACAAAAGCCGTTGGAATACTAAATGGCTGATTATCAACGGAATAACTCATAGTGCAAAACAAAGCATCGTCTAAAATCGGGAATACTACGGTTTCATCATAACTCATACGCTGATTGGCGTAACGGCTGGGGGTGGTGCGGGGTGTTTTTTCTAACATTATTTTAGTTCGTCTAAATTGTCAATATAAAATGAATACTCAAATTGTGTCATGCCAATTTTGGGGTAATATCCTCGGGCTGTTGGAGCAGCCAATAAAATTAGCTTGCCATCAGGTACAAGTTTCTTAGTTTCGGCAATGAGTCTTTTGCCAATTCCCAAATGTTGAAACTCGACATCAACGCCCAAATCAGATAAATAAGTAGCAAAAGCAAAATCTGATAATGACCTTGAAACGCCCACTAATTTGCCCTCAAAACGGGCTGTGAGCATTATGTCGGCATTTTTACACATTTTTTCTAAATGATCCAAGTTGTCAATGGGTCGTCTCTCACCGAGGGTACTTCTTACTAAAATATCCCGAAATTCGGCTACGCTTAGGTTGGGTTCGGTTTGATATGTTATTTCCATGATGTTCTTACATTTACCCCTCCCAAGTCGAGTGCGACCCCAACCACCCCTCGAAGGGAGGGCTTTCGACCCGAAGTTTTTAAAGCCCTTCCTTCGAGGGGTGGTTGGGGTCGCACTCGACTTGGGAGGGGTTTGCTAATTTTTCAACAAATTTATACCTTTACTGGATTATTACATTGCTCCACTTTTACACAATAAGATAGTCCAGATGAAAATGCCTTTCAAAACATTACTCGAAATTAATAAAGATTCGTCTTTGCCAATCTACGTACAAATTGCCAATGGAATCAGTCAAAATATTCAAACGGGAATTTTGAAAACGGGTACAAAATTATTAGGTTCTCGCTCAATGGCAGATTTATTAGGAGTTCATCGAAAAACGGTTATTGCAGCGTATGAAGAGCTTTTTTCACAAGGTTGGATTGAAATTTTACCACAAAAAGGTACGTTTATTGCTCAAAATTTACCCAAGGTAAAACCGATTTCTTTTTCAGAGAATAATCAAAAATCTATTGATAATTTTCCTTCGATAGCCATTCCCCAAAATGAAATTATCAAAATTACTCCTGAGATTTCAAGGTTTCGTTTGGCTTTTGATGACGGCTTGCCTGATGTTCGCCTTGCCCCTCGGGAAGAGTTGGCTCGTTTGTATGCTCACTACGTAAAATTTGGGGAATCTGCCATTTTTCAATACACTCATCCTTATGGGCATACACGTTTCAGAGAATTATTTTCAGTTTTTTTGAATGAAACTCGTGGCATGAATATCCAGCCTGAAAATATCTTGACAACCCGTGGAAGTCAGATGGCTATTTACTTAATCGGAACGGCACTTTTTCAGAAAAATGATGAAATAATTGTGGGCGAATCGAACTATCCAACCCTGAATATGACCTTTGAATCGTTGGGTTTGAAGCTCAACCAAATTCCCATTGATGAAGATGGAATTGTGGTGGATGCTATTGAAGAAATTTGTGAGAAAAAGTCTATCAAGGCTCTTTATGTAACCTCTCACCATTATCATCCCACTACAGTTACGCTCAAACCCGAAAGGCGAATTAAACTCTTGGCTTTGGCGGAAAAGTACCGTTTCTACATCATTGAGGACGATTATGACTATGATTTTCATTATGCCAATCGCCCTGTTTTGCCCTTAGCCAGTGCGGATAGACACGGTTTAGTCATTTATTTAGGTTCATTTACCAAACGAATTGCCCCAACTTTTAGGGTCGGTTATATTGTGGCAAAACAAGAAATCATTGAAGAATTAGCCAAATATCGCAGAATTATGGACAGACAAGGTGATACAATTTTGGAGTTAGTTTTGGCAGATATGTTGGCAGACGGAACGCTGAGAAGATACACCACAAAGTCCTTAAAAATTTACCGAGAAAGAAGAGATTTTACTTGTGATTTATTAAAAAATGAATTGGGAAACACCATCAATTTCAAAGTCCCAGATGGAGGAATGGCAATTTGGGCAAAGTTTGACAAGCAATTTCCATTGTCAGAACTCTCAAAAAAAGTGGCAAAAAGGGGATTATATTTATCGGATGGACAGGCTTACGGAGATTTAAACGCTTGCAGAATGGGCTTTGCGAGTATGAATTTGAAGGAAATTGAGGAGGCGGTGGGGGTGTTGAAGGTTGCTATTGACCCTTCACATCAAACCGCCCATCCTTGAAACTAAATACTTCCGAAGGATTATCTTTATTCTGAAAAGTAACTTTAAAAATCCCCGAATAAATCTTCTGGATTGGGTCAAAATGGGTGATAACTATTTCATTATCAGCATTTTGAGCAATAGGAAATTGTCCGCAATCCATGCCTGTACAACGCTGATACACGCTTGCGTATGGCGTAAATTCAATCGCATTTTTCGGAAAATACGTCATAAATTTATACGTGCCTTCGCCCTTTACTTTATCAACCATCAAACTAATAGACTCACGAGTTTTTTGATTTGTAACGGTTAGTCGTAAGGTCTCGCCCTGCATCCGTCCCCACACTACGGGTACTGGTTTGTAGCTTGAACTGGATTTATATTTCTGAAAAGGAGTCCAAATCAAGTCATTAATTTTTACACCGAAAGTCTGTTTACCGATTTGGGTAGCCTCTGGAAGGTCAGTTGGTTGTACATAATCGTTTACTTCACAGCTACTTAGGGCTACGAAAGTAAAAAAGGTGATGATGTACTTGGTAAATTTCATATGTTGTTATTTCAATCAGGCTTCTAAATTATACAATATTTTGAATTAATGGTATGATTTTGAGAAAAATCTTATTCTACGGCGGTTGCTCTATCTGTTAAATGTTTAATAAGTTTATAATGCTACTATAGTTCGAAGTGCCACTTCGAGCTACAGTAATGTAAATTTCTTTCCACAGAAAGGGAGTAAGTAACTGATTGGCAAAATTTTATGACTTGCCAATCAATAACAAAATAAAAAACAAATTCAAGCAAACTGAACCAAGCATATTTAACCGCATCGTGTGGTGAAAATCAGCTTTTCGTTCATCTTTAAGTACTTTCAAAAACCATAGATTGAAGTAAATCAACACGGGGGACATCACTAAAAGATAGACCAAAAAGGCAGGGGAATTATAGATTTGAACTCCTTGAAAATAGAAGGAAAATGCAATTGTTACAAACAGAAAAATACTCGCTGTAAAGATAAAAGTTCCCTTGATTCCTAATAATCTACTCATCGTCATATCGCCCCTGCGAGCGTCTTCTTCGTGCTGATAAATCTGAGTCATGGGGTAGAACCCTAAGAGATTTAAACTACTTAAAATGGCTGGAAGGAGATACTTGTTTTGTAGAATTTCGTTCAATGAAACCTTGTCAATCGCTTGAATTACCGTAAAATAAGTAAAAGCTCCTTGAAAAGTACCTACTGTTAACCAACTAATAACTGGGTATTTTTTCAATCGTATTTTATCGTTGGAATATGCCTTTGAGACTGAACTATAAATAATCAAAGCCACACTCAGAATCCAACCTCCGAGGAAATACGCTACGATGAATGCCACAATGTCCAACCCCCAAGCAACGTAGAATAGTGCAAGACTCACAGGCGGTGGATTTTCAAGCCCACCGATAGAATCTTCGTCTTTATCAAAATAACTATTGTACGCATTTGAGGCGGGATAAATCAACAAATGTAATACCATAAAAAGCCCTATAGTGATGCCCCAATCAGGGTTTTGAGACTGACTCACCACAAACCAGAAAACGGGCATGAGGAATAATGAAAATGGTATGCGGAGATGAAGGATAATGTTTTTCATGTTGATAAATTAGGGTAATGATGGCACGCAGATGACACAGATACTATGCAACGCAGATTTTCGCAGATTCTTTTAACTTTTTCAAAATTATAGTCAGGAAATTAGGTATTGCATATTAATTATTTCATTTTTTAATCTGCGAAAATCTGCGTTGGCGAAGCCATCTGTGTCATCTGCGTGCCAAAATTCTACTTCTTCCAAAAATTACGACTAAAAACTCTTTCAAATTTCCAACCTTTCGCCCGTAAATTCGTAGGAATATAAGCAAAGGTTTCTTTGGGAGAAAGATGTTCGTAGTACAAATCATCATCCGTTAGGATTAATGATTCATAGTTTTTGTGATTTTTTACTGTCAAATCAGCAAATGGTAACTCTTTAATTAATATGCTTATTTCACTCGTTCCCCCTTCGGGGGTTAGGGCGACCGACGCTTCGGGGCTTTTGATTTGCTCTTTCAACAACCATTCCGCCCGATACTTTTTTGAACGATGAGCCTGTGGTCTATAATGTCCTTCGGAAACGTTTAGGGCATATTCCAAATAACTTTTCAGTAATCTTGGTCCTTCGTTTTGAGCGTCTTCCACTCGTAATTGATTCGGTAAAATACTGCTGATAATATATATTTTTTCTCTGGCACGGGTCACGGCTACGTTCAAACGATTTTCACCTCCTTGACTGTTCAATGAACCAAATTGCATCGCCATTTTGCCTTTCGCATCGGGTGCGTAAGCGACTGAGAAGATGATAATGTCTCGCTCGTCTCCTTGAACATTTTCGATGTTTTTTACGAAAAGTTGATGTTGAAATATCAAGGTTTTTGCCTCAAATAGGTCTTGAATAAGGCTTTGTTGCTTCGCATTGAAAGTAACTATTCCAATTGATTTCTCAGGATGTTCTCGGTTCAGTTTTTCTACCAAATCCCAGATTACATCGGCTTCAATAGGATTAGTATTATTTTCCCAAACACCCTCTACTTTCAGATATTCAATCGCAGGTTTTTGTAAGTTAATCTCTTGAAAATCAGGTAATAATGATAAAGTGTTTTTGTAAAAATATTGATTAGAAAAATCTATTAAATCCAAAGATTTACTTCTATAATGACCTCGTAACTGGGTTTGGGGCAAATACTGACAAGCTAAATCCAAGAGCGAGTCGATTTCTAATTCGGGGTTATCGTCAGCATCGTTTTCAAACCTAATTCGGTATAAATCATTGGGTTGTAATTGTTTGGAATCACCCGCAATGACTACTTGCTTGCCTCTGTACAAGGCGGGAATACCTTGTTCGGCAAAACACTGCGAGGCTTCATCAAAAATGACTAAATCGAAGTTGCGTTCCAATGGGAAAATCGCAGAAACTGTTTCGGGCGAAGCCAACCAACAAGGAACAAGTTTAAATATTTCTTCCGAATATTCAGTAATTAATTTCCGAACTGACCACAATTTTCGTTTCTTAGAAACTTGATGTTTTAAATCACGGTAAGTAATGGTATTTTGAAGACGGTTTTTTTCTAAATTTTGATAGGTTAATTCTCTTAGTTTCAATAATAAAATCTCCTGACTCAAAGTTTGTTTTTTCTGAACTGAATCTTGTAAATCTGATTCTAATTGACTGATTTTCAAAGAACTAACACCTCTAAGAATGGGGTATTTATCCTCAATATGTTCAATCCAAGCTAACTTTAAGCTGTTAATGAAATGTCCAACTGGGTGGTGGTCGGTCTGGGCAACCCCGTGAACACCGACCACGGAGTTTGAAGATAAAAATAATTTAACCATCGACCATTCCGAGCGACTAAAAGATGCCTTCAAAGCATCAGATTCTTGCATCAGATCGAAGTTGTCTTTTAGGTATAAATTAATACTTGATAAGTCTCCCGTGGCTTGTGTCCCCACCAGTCCACTCGCAAGAATTTCTACCTGTTTTTTAGATAAATAATTATTCCAAACTATCTGATTATCAATTAATTGCTGTGATTTTTGGATTAAGAAATTGGTTCTCTTTTGAAAATCATTCCAAGATAAATTATGCCAATTTTTAAAAATAGTAGGATTATTTTTCACCAACGGCTTCCAAACTTTATTCACCTTTTCAGCTTGATACAATTGTTGAAAATGACGTTCAAACCAGCGATAGCCTTTGCGTAGCCAAATGGGTTCTTGCGGGGTGTTCGGTGAGGACACCGACCACGGCATTTCTCCCCCGTGGTCGGTGTCCCCACCGAACACAGTCCCGAACAAATATTCCCACTCATTCCACCATTTTTCTAAGCCAATTCTATTTTGGATTCTTTGTCGTAATTTCTGTAAATCTTCTACCGACAGACTTAATCCATTTGCCATCGTAACGTTCTGAATATCAGTCTTTTCCTTTGAAAAAATACTCCAAAAAATTCCTCCAATTAGATTTGATTTTGTATCAATGGCTTCGTTTAATTTTGATAAGAAGGGTAGGAGGGAGGCACTTGATAAAGTTATTTCAATGCCCTGCCCTGCAAAAAACTGCCCCGTTTGGGCTTCTAATTCTTCTATTTTTGAAGCGTTGAGTTTATGAACGCTGGCAGGGTTTTGAACCCTGCCAGCGTTAGACTTGATGGATATTATACTAAAAACCTGATAAGTTTTCTCATTACCAATTGTCAATAATAAATTTTGAAAACGCTCTTTTTCAGTTGAAATCTTTTCTAATTCTGTGAAATTTAAGGCATTTTTTAGAATTTCTAACGACTCTTTTTCAAGGTTTTGTACAAAATCATACACTTCCTGAATGACCTTTGAAAACTGTGAAATTTCTGAGTATTGACGGTTTTGAAAGGAGAGCCGAGATTGCCAAAATAGCCCCGAAGCGTCGGTCGTCCCAACCCCTGAAGGGGGAGTTTCGGACGAAAAATTAACGTCCAAGTTGGAATCCGAAACTCCCCCTTCGGGGGCTGGGGGGCTATACCGCTCAAATTTCTTCAAAAAATCATCTATCTCATTGAATTTGAATAACTTATACTCATTTTTTAAATTCAAAAAAGGTTTATTTGGTGAACTTGTTAAGTATAATTCTTTAACTGAAATTCCACATTCTGAAACGTCAAAAAGGGAATCTTTGAACTCTTGTAAAGTTTCCGAAATTTTATCAATTTGACGGCTTTCTTGGGTAAAATTTCTTTCCAAGAATATGGCATCAAGGCTTTGATTTTGCTTTTGATAATCTTCGATTTGTTCAATTTGATTCAAAACCTGAGCGTACAAGGTTTTGCGGTCATTCTTGAAGTCATGTACATTGCCCACAAATGGTCGCATACCCACCCGTGCGAGGCGTTCTTGTACGACATCCAAAGCCGCTCGTTTCTGAGAAACCACCAAAACTTTCTTCCCACGAGCCGTAAAATCTGCAATCAGGTTACAAATTAACTGGGATTTTCCCGTACCAGGCGGTCCTTGAACTACCATCGAAGCTCCCGATTTTATTTGTTGCAAAGCCAATTCTTGGGAAGCATCAACGGCAAAAGGAGTTAGG
>JAYUOX010000151.1:0-41673 GCA_043760595.1 Cytophagales bacterium | reverse complement strand
CAACGGGTGTTCACCGTTTGTATGAGCGTTTGAAAAATGGAACTTTATACCTTCCTGCTATCAACGTTAATGACTCTGTAACGAAGTCTAAATTTGATAATAAATACGGTTGTAAAGAATCATTGGTTGATTCAATTCGTCGTGCTACTGATATTATGTTGGCTGGAAAAGTTGCTGTAGTTGCTGGTTATGGTGACGTAGGGAAAGGTTCGGCTGAATCATTAAAAGGTGCTGGTTGTAGAGTTTTAGTAACTGAAATTGACCCAATCTGTGCCTTACAAGCGGCAATGGACGGTTATGAGGTTGTTACGATGGATCAAGCGGCTTTGCGTGCCAATATTTTTGTAACAGCAACTGGAAACTTAAAAATCATTCGTGAGCGTCATTTTAGAGCCATGAAAGATAAGGCAATCGTTTGTAACATTGGTCACTTTGATAATGAAATCGACATGGCTTGGTTGAACGGAGCTTACGGTTCAACAAAAGAGCAAATCAAACCACAAGTAGATTTGTATGATGTTGATGGAAAAGATATTGTAGTATTGGCAGAAGGTCGTTTAGTAAACTTAGGTTGTGCGATGGGGCATCCATCGTTTGTAATGTCAGCATCTTTCACGAACCAAACATTGGCTCAGTTAGAGTTGTGGTGCAACACAGACCAATACGAAAAGAAATTATATATTCTTCCAAAACATTTGGACGAAAAAGTAGCAAGATTACACTTGGGACACATCGGGGTTACATTGGAGACTTTGGAAACCGACCAAGCGGACTATATCGGAGTAAACGTTGCAGGACCGTTTAAGTCGGATTTGTATCGTTATTAGAAATTAGATATTTGTATAAAACTCCCTGTTGGATTTATTCTGACAGGGAGTTTTTTTTTGTTATTACCAAAATATTCACCCATTTTTAACCATAAAATTAAATTATTCAAAATTATGGTAGCAACGATTTCACCTTATCGAAAAAAGCGACTTCCTGTAAAGGCAAAAGACATACCTTCCAATCTTATTTACGAAATAATGGATGGAAAACCCATTTATTATGAAGGTTTTAGAGAAGTATTGTCCAACAAAAAAACGTTTGAAGAAATAATAGGAAGTAGCCGTTTACAGTCAAGAATCATTGCAGTAATCGTTAAAGATTTGAATATTAGGCTTTCAGATGATTTTGAGGCACTTTCTAATGAATTTGGAATTCATCTCGACCATAAAAATAATTCGGAACTATAAACCATTTGTCACAAACCTAAATACCCCTATCCCAACCCTTTCCCCTTTATGGGAAAGGGCTTTGAACACTCATTTTGAAGTCCTTCCCTTCAAGGGGAAGGATTTAGGATGGGGTACGACAAATTCTTTATAGTTCCGAATAATTTATGTGGAGACATTGGAATTTTTGAAAGTTCACAATTTTCTGACACAATGGATGAGGATAAATATTTTGATATTCCTCCCAGAACGGTTATTGAAATTGACACAAAAGCAGCACTCGAATTTATTGATGAGGGAGGTTATTATCATCGAAAAACTCAAAAACTTCTTGACTTTGGCGTTGAGAAAGTGATTTGGTATTACACGAAATCTCAAAAAGTAATGATTGCTCAAAAAGAAATGTCTTGGACGATTGATGATTGGGATAAAAATATAGAAGTAATGCCTGATTTGAATTTGTGTTTGACGGCTTTAATGGCGAAGAAAGGAATAACGATTTAAGATAAGGGACTATCCAAATTTAAACATACCCACTTCGACTTGGAGAAACTTCCCGAAAGTTTAAACCTTTCGGGAAGTTGAACACAAAACAGAGTATTTTATTAATTGGGTACTCCCCTATTATTTAACAGATTACTCTGATGCTGTTTTTTATGTTGCTATTCACTAATCTTATCAAGCCAAATCAAAACGGTCAAGGTTCATCACCTTTGTCCATGCTGCCACAAAGTCATTCACAAATTTATCTTTTGAATCCTCACAAGCATAAACCTCCGAGATATTACGTAGTTCCGAATTTGACCCAAAGATTAAATCTACTCGTGAACCTGTCCATTTGACTTCACCCGTAGTGCGGCTACGTCCTTCAAATGCCAATTCTGATTCAGAAGTGGCTTTCCAAGTTGTGTTCAAATCAAGTAAATTCAAGAAGAAATCATTGGTCAATGCCTCTGGATTTTTCGTGAATACTCCTAATTGGGAACCATCAAAATTAGTATTCAAAACACGCATTCCACCCACAAGAACCGTCATTTCAGGGGCGGTAAGGGTCAAAAGATGGGCTTTGTCGAGTAGTAATTCTTCGGTTGAAGTTTTGTAAAGAGCTTTTTGATAATTTCTAAAACCGTCGGCAATGGGTTCTAAAACGGCAAATGAATCTACGTCTGTTTCAGCCTGTGAAGCATCGGTACGCCCCGCTGTGAAAGGTACTATTACGTCAATTCCAGCATTTTTAGCCGCTTTTTCAACACCAACGCCTCCTGCCAAAACGATTAAATCTGCCAATGATACTTTTTTAGCTCCATTGTTAAATGCTGTCTGGATTGCTTCCAATTTATCTAAAACTTTCGATAATTGAGCGGGATTATTGACTGCCCAATATTTCTGTGGAGCAAGACGAACTCTTGCACCGTTTGCTCCTCCACGCTTATCAGAACCACGGAAAGTTGAAGCCGAAGCCCAAGCCGTTGAAACTAATTGAGAAACGGAAAGTCCTGATGCTAAAATTTGACCTTTTAAAATCGCAATATCTTGATTATCAATCAATTCGCCCGTAGTTGCAGGAATTGGGTCTTGCCAAATCAATACTTCAGCAGGCACTTCTTTACCTAAATATCTATTGCGTGGACCCATATCACGGTGTGTGAGTTTGAACCATGCACGAGCAAAAACATCGGCAAATTCATCGGGATTTTCGTAAAAACGTCTCGAAATTTTCTCATAAGCTGGGTCAATAATCATGGCGAGGTCAGTCGTCAGCATTGTCGGAGCATGGCTCAAAGCTGGGTCGTGAGCATCTGGCACTGTGCCTGCACCGCCACCTGCTTTGGGTTTCCATTGGAACGCCCCCGCTGGGCTTTTGGTTAATTCCCACTCAAAACCGAAAAGGTTTTCAAAATAATTGTTACTCCATTGGGTAGGCGTGGTTGTCCAAGCACCCTCCAAACCACTCGTAATCGTGTGTACGCCTTTTCCAGTTCCAAATGAGTTTTTCCAACCGAGGCTTTGCTCTTCGATACTCGCACCTTCTGGTTCTTTACCCACGTGTACGTCTGCATCAGCGGCACCGTGTGTTTTTCCGAAAGTGTGTCCACCCGCAATCAAAGCAACCGTTTCTTCGTCATTCATCGCCATACGCCCAAAAGTCTCACGAATATCACGAGCTGAGGCATACGGATCTGGATTTCCGTTTGGTCCTTGTGGATTTACGTAAATCAATCCCATCTGAACTGCTCCAAGCGGATTTTCTAATTCACGGTCTCCTGTGTAGCGTTTATCATCCAACCACACATTTTCAGAACCCCAATATACATCCTCCGCTGGTTCCCAAACGTCCTCACGACCACCCGCAAAACCAAAAGTTTTGAAACCCATTGATTCTAAGGCACAGTTTCCTGTAAGAATCATTAAATCTGCCCAAGAGATTTTTTTGCCATATTTTTGTTTGATGGGCCACAAAAGCAAACGAGCTTTATCAAGATTGGTATTATCGGGCCAACTGTTGAGTGGTGCAAAACGTTGCTGACCAGCACCTCCGCCCCCACGACCATCCTGAATACGATACGTACCTGCACTGTGCCAAGTCATACGGATAAAGAAAGGTCCATAATGACCATAATCTGCGGGCCACCACTCCTGAGAGTCAGTCATCAAAGTGTAAAGGTCATTTTTCAAAGCATCCAAATCAAGTGATTTGAACTCCTCAGCATAGTTAAATGACTTCTCCATCGGATTAGAAAGCGATGAATTTTGACGTAAAATATTCACTTTCAATTGATTGGGCCACCAATCACGATTTTGTGTTCCCCCACCCGCACTATGTTTTGGTGCTGTGCCGTTCAATGCGATTCCGTGTGGGAAAGGGCATTTCGCTTCTCCATTTCCCTGATTTCCGTTATGTTCCATTTTAATTGTATTATGATTTTTAGTTAAACAAATTTAGGGGATAATTTTCAATAATTTTTATCTATATATTCTATAAAATGATAGGTAAAATCTATTTTTAATTTCTGTAATAAATTATTTAAAGATAAGTAACCCGTTTGAAAATGGGCATCCCTTTTTTGTACAGAAAAAGCGTAATATGACTTCGTTTATATTAATTTTGGAAACTTTAATATTAATCCTCACTTATCCAAGATGCAAAACAACTTTCACCTACTCAGATTTATAGCTGCAACATCAGTGCTTTATGGGCATTGCTACCCTCTTACCAACAGAGGAACTTATGATGAAATAACACTACTTTCACAGGGAATATTTCCCACAGCACACATGGGGGTTTGTATTTTTTTTATCGTGAGTGGATATTTAGTGAGCCAAAGTTTGCAAAATTCTACCCCCCCCCTATTTTTCATATAAACTCAAAAAACAGCATTAATCTACATAAATGGCTAAAAAATAAGGGTATTCTTAGTTTCTTTTGGAAACGAATCATTCGTATTTTCCCTGCTTTAATAGTTTGTTTGATTTTTTGTGTTTGTGTGGTAGGAACTATTTTTACCACTTTCCCCTTCAGCGAATATTGGCAAAATCCTGAAACGTATCGTTTTTTAAAACTCATCAAATTATACCCTCCCGTGGGTTATTCGCTCCCAGGGGTATTCAAAACCTTGCCTATCAAAGATGTAAATGGTTCACTCTGGACATTGCCTTATGAAGTAACCATGTATCTGTTTTTGGTAATCTTGCAGTTGTGCGGGCTTTTTTCAAAACGAAATATCATACTTTTCCTCTTCCTCTTTTCGTTTCCATTCACGATTTATCTTTTCTTTAATTACCACCCCACGAGGCTCATTCCTATCTTACACTTAAATTTTTCAGATACACTTGAATTTGGTATTTACTTTATGGCGGGTACAGTAATGAATCTTTTTAAAGACAAAATTGTATTTCGCTTTCGTTACTTTGCCATCATGGTATTTCTCTGGTTTGGCTTAGGGCTATTAGATATCACCACGCCCGTTATGATTAAAACCATCAGTTTCATTGCTCTGCCTTATACCATTTTGTATTTGGCAATGCTAAAAGGCAGACTGAATAATTTTAGTAAAATGGGAGACTTCTCCTACGGCATTTATATTTACGCTTTTCCAGTTCAACAAATAATTGTGCAAGTGTATGGAACGGAAATAAATATAGCTAAAATGTTTATATTGAGCTTTTCAACCGTATTATTTTTGAGTATTTTATCTTGGTATTTTATCGAAGAAAAGGCTTTGAGACTTAAATCAACAACTTTTGTATGAAAATAAAACTATTAGCCTTATTTTTTTGTGTACTTTTTGGATTAAATATTCATGCACAGAGTTATCCATTAAAAGTGGCTATTTTGGGCAATAGCATCACAGGCAATGGACCAAATCCAGCTCTTGGTTGGACTGGGGATTGGGGTATGGCAGCCTCTGCAAAAGATAAAGATTATGTGCGATTGCTTGAAAAAGATTTGAAAAGAATATCAAAAGATATTGAAATCAAGGAGCTAAATATTGCTGGATTTGAGAGAGAATTTCAGAACTATAATCCAGACAACATATTTTTGAACGGAATCAGAGATTTTAGACCAGATATTCTGATTATCCGTTTGGGGGATAATGTGGATGAACGAGCCCTCGGGTTAGATTTCACAGAGTTCCATAAGGCATTACAAAACATCGTAAAACAAGTAGCCAATAATCGATTTATGAAAGTTATCGTTTCCAATAGCTTCTGGTCAAGTGCGGTCAAAGATGCTGCTTTTCAACAATATGCGGTAAAATATGGCTATCGTTTCGTGAATCTGTATGGACTCTATGATGATAAAACCAATACCGCTTTTGGGCTCTTTGCTAATTTTAGCGTAGCTGACCATCCTTCTGACAAAGGAATGCAAGCAATAAAAGATAGGATTTGGAAAGAATTATATCAAAATGTGGACTATTTTCTGTGTACTAATTACAAAGCCTGTGATTATTGTCAAGATGGTGATTATCTTGGGTACTTAGACCAAGCCACTTGTGATACCATCTCAGGTTGGGTGCTTGACCAAGGGGATTTAGGTCGATTAACGGAGGTAGAAATTTCGGTGGATGATAAACCGTATATAAATTTATTGGCTAATCTTGACCGTCCTGATTTACAGAAAAATTTTGGTGTGAATGCCTTAAAACACGGTTTCAAATACGCTATTCCTGCGGGCGTTGCTTGGCGAGATGGCAAAAATCATATCATCAAAGCAAAGCCTTGCTATAAGAATGCTAAATTTTTACTTCAATCAGGGAAAACCATAAATTGTCCCAAACCCGAACCCCCAAAAGTATATATTCCTGACTATATTTCGGGGTGGGCAAGCACAGAATGTAATGAAATTATCGGATGGGCTTATGATAAAAATGATTTAACTAAAACCGTAAAAATTGATGTTCTTTTGAACGATAAATTACTAAAAACGTATGATGCTAAGGAATCAAGACCTGAATTGTTAGCGTTGCTGTCGAATACTCCCGATGCTGTTAAACATACCTTCGCAATAACATTACCTCCACTTCCCAAAGGCAATTCAACAGCTCAAATGAGAATAAACGAGACGGGTAAAAACGTGGGAAATACCAATATATTTGAATGCCCCAAACCCATTATTATACCGTTAGGAACGCTTGAAAATGAAGAAAATTCCATTTTGATTTACCCAAATCCTAATAAAGGTACGTTTAAAATTGTGCTTCCTAAAGCTCTCAAAAATGCTGATATTCAATTATTTGACTCTTTTGGACGTGGGCTAATGTTTACATACAATGACGGACAAACTCACGTGGAAGGGCTTATCCAAGGAGTTTACTTTTTGAAAATTAATCAAGGTGATAAAGTAATTGTTAAAAAAATAATTGTGGAATAAAAAACGGGATATATGCACTTATTAATGCAAGCTCAAATTAGACCACGGATTAGACTGATTTTCACGGATTCTATCAGTGTATTTCCGTCTAATCCGTTCAATCAGTGGTCTAAACACCAAATTTGATTAGAGAAATGGTGTTTACATTAACAAGTACGTAATTCCGATAAAAAAAACATGAATTAATCCCCTATTTCACCATCACCAACTTCCGACTCTCATTCACCCCATCTACCTTCAAATTAACGATATAAGTCCCTGATTGAAATTGACTTATTCTAAGATTTCGAGCATGAGAACCTTGTAGCAATTTCTCTTCTGATTGACTCAGAATTTCTTTCCCAGAAAAATCAATAATTGACAATCTGACATTGGCAGATTTTGATAATTTGAAACTAACTTCAATATTTTCCGAAGTAGGATTTGGGTAAATATTTAACGCAAATAAATTATCAATCACAGGTTCATTTGCCAAAACATTTGGAATAAAAATAGTTTCTATGTCCTTTAAAATCAAACTATTAGGGTCAAAAAGTATATATGATGGATTTTCTTTTAACGTAAATTCAAAAGTTTGTGGGTCTTTATCATTCAAAACCGTAATTGTGGTATCTCCTAAGCCAATTGGCATCTTCAATTGAATAGGCATCGTGAAGAAAGTTGGATTAGAATTTATGTTCTGAGCAACGTCCGCTTTTATCTTAAAAGTACCATTAGTTTGTGGCGAAGACGACCACGAAAATTTGTACTTTGGATAGCTTTGTCCAAAAATCCATTGTTTGAAAAAATAGTCCAATTTTTGTCCATACACTTGTTCGGCAATAGCTTGAAAATCCTCCGTTTTGGCACTTGAATAAGCACTTTTTGAAGCGATATAAGTTTGTAGAATTTTGAAGAAAACATCATCTCCCACCACGCCACGCAACATATGAAGTACAGAAGCACCCTTGCGATAGGTACGAGGCGAGTTAAAAATTTCATTGATATTATTGACATCCTGCACGTAAATTGTCCCTTTGGCAGTTTTGGCAGAATTCATAAACGTTTTCATGTAGGCATCATAAGCCGATTTGCCACCAATAGCCTCGGAATATATTGCCTCGGAATACGAAGCAAAACCTTCATTCAGCCAAATACTTTCCCAATTTTGACACGTGATTTTATCGCCAAACCACTGATGAGCCAATTCGTGAGCAATTAAGGTCTCGCCAAAACTCCCCATCGAAGAGCAAGTTTGGTGCTCCATTCCTCCACCCCAACCGAACTGTGCGTGTCCGTATTTCTCTTTTACGAATGGATAAAGTCCAAATTTTTTGGAGAATAGATCCAACATAAACGCCGTTTTATCAAGGGCTAATTTGTTGTTATTGGTTAATGATTCTGGATAAATATAATGTTTGATGGGCATTACTTTTCCTCCACCATATTCAAAAATACCATTGTATTCGGTATAATTACTCATCGAAATCGAAATCAAATACTGGGCAATCGGATAACGATTTTTCCATTGATAAGTACGTGTACCGTCTTGGTTATCAAGGGTTTTGTCCAAAATTCCGTTAGAAACTGAGACAAAGTATTTATCTGCCGTAATCCAAACATCAGTAGAATCGGCTTTGTCATCCACTGCATTTTTACAAGGAAACCAGTCTGACGTACCATAAGGCTCAGATAACGACCAAATGGCTAAATCTTTTTGTGCGTTGTGCGTACCAAATTCAAAACTATTAAACCCGCTCGACCCTGGGATTCCGTGATAGTATATTGTAAAGCTAACTAATTGATTTTCAGCGTAAACTTTATCTAATTTTATCGTTATCAGATTGGATTGATGAGTAAAAGAAAGTTTAGTTTTTCCGATTTTTACAGAATCCGTCGTGAGGGCATTTTGTAAATCAATAACCACTTGATTAAGATTAGCTACTTTACTTTTAGCATTGATGGTAACTTCCCCTTTGAGGTTTTTGGGGGTGTAAGTAACGTTGAGATTGAGTTTGTAATACGTTACATCAATATTATTATCGCCCGCCATTGTAGCCATCAATCTGGCATTTCGTTGGTTTTTCTGTAGGGCTAATATTTTAGTAGATGCACACTCATCGGAGGCATCTTGAGCTTGGGTTGAAACTGCGAAAAATAGGCAATTGAGGAGTACGAGGGCTTTTTTCATAAATAGTTTGTTGATTTTAGTAATAAACGAAGCGTAATTTTAAGTAATATTATATAAGAAAGTGATTTGCCTAATTCTGTCATTCCGAAGAACGAAGGTACTACTATTTTATATCTTCAATTGAAGAAATCGACAACTTCTTCATTCTTTGGGATGGTAGAACCTTAAAATCAGAATAATCAAAAAACACCTTTCTCTTCAAACAAAACTTCATCTTTATCACCCCAAATTTTCAAATTCACCTTTCTGTCCGTCTCAAAAATCAATTCCATAAATCCGGGTTTACTGACATTAAAAAGACAGTCTTTTTGAGTGATTTCTCTTTTGAGAGGTGTCAATTTACTACCCGAACCACTGATAAGGAATAGATTATTGGGACGTTTGATTACCTGCAAATTATGCTCGTGTCCAGAGATGGCGATGGTATTTTTATGTTTTTCTAAAACGGTATAAATCTTATCCGCCAATTTTCGGTATCGTGGTTGGTTCATCTCTGAAAGCAATGCACGATTTACACCCAAAAGTCCAAAAATTTGAAAAGGTGTATAATTTACCAGCCCAAAATACCAACTTTTATCTTTGTGAAAACCATGTTCGCCATAGTTCACAATGGGATGATGCGACAGGAAAATTGCTTTTTTGCCTTGTTTTTCTGTAATAGTCAAAATGGAGTCAAGTCGTTGAAAATAATTCCTTTCCATATTTGAAAATGAATCATCTTTACCTACTTTATGAAAAAACGGGCGGTGCAACCACCAATCAGTATCATTAAAAACAAGCACAATATTCCCCAAATCCCTAACCGTTGGACCGGGTAATCCTTGTTCGGGCAAAAAGTGCTTGGTATCGGGTTGATTCAAAGAATCTTGGGCGTATTGATTTATGTAATTTGCTTGTCGGATTACGTTTTCATACCCCTTCCAACGCCCCTTTGCCCAATCGTGATTTCCAGGAATAAAATACCAATCTCCTTTAAAATCTCTGAGCGTATGAAGTTGCGTAAGAAGTTTTAATTCAGCATCTTTTGAACCGTCCAGACCACGAGGATAAATGTTATCGCCCAAGAAAATAACACCCCCATTTTCAGTGGTTTTCAAGTGTTTTTGGAGCGTTTTGTGAACATCATTTTGTACAATATCATCTCCTGCATCACCGATTAAAAAGAGTGAGTAGGGTTTGGGTTGAGCGTGTAAGTTACTGGTTATGAGGAAGAAAAAAGACAAAATTAACATTTTCATTTTATGGAATCTTCAGATATATAGAATACGACACAACTTATTGGAATTAGATTTGTCAACTTTTTGAAAGTTGACAAATCTGGGAAACTTTACACATTTGTAAAAATCACAAAATTATTTCTCTAATTTTTTCGATCAACACTTCATTAATCTTTCGATAGCTCTCCACCGTCCAACCCGCAATATGAGGCGTAAGAATAACGTTTTTTAGTTTAAATAATTGTGAATAAATCTTCTCTTGTTCAAGGGTCAAAGTTGTAAATTTCTCGTTTTCTAAAACATCTAAGCAAGCACCTCTAATCTTCCCAGATTGCAGACCTTTCAAAATGGATTCAGTTGAAGCAACCTCTCCCCTTGAAGTATTGACGATAAAAATATTTTTCTTGAATTTTCGGATAAAGTCATCATTTACCATCATACGAGTTTCATCCGTGAGCGGAACGTGGATTGTTACTAAATCTGCCTCCTCAAAAATATCATCCATTGTGGCTTTTTCTGAATAAAGACCGTATTCATGCGTCTTCTTTTCTATTTTATCATAAGCCAAAACCTTAACCTCAAATCCCATTAATCGTTGAGCAAAGGCAATTCCCATATTGCCGTAACCAATAATTCCAATGGTCATTCCTGACAATTCAATTCCTCGATTTTTCTCTCGTTCCCAAATGCTTTGACGAACTTCTGAATCTGCATGGTTGAGTTTATTCAACAGCATCAAAATCATACCCATCGTATGTTCAGCAACGGCAACTGCATTACCTTCGTTAGCGGCAAATACTTTAATACTTCTACGGCTAACTTCCTCTAAATCAATCAAATCTAATCCCGCCCCTGCCCTTCCGATGAACTCTAATTTATCACAATGAGATAAAAATGCTACATCAACTTTGGTTTTACTTCTGATAATTAACCCTTGGTAATCTTTGATTATTTCAAGGATTTCAGAGCGGTTTATGTTAGGTTGATAATTTACTTCAAAGCCCAAATCAGACAACATTGGGAAGATATTTTCGTGTAAATCATCAACAATTAGTATATTTTTCATCGTTTTCCAAGTCATTGTATTAAGGTTCATCACAAATCCGAACAGGAACATTCGGGCTACACTATAAAAAAACCTGTCGTTTAACGGACAGGTTCATTTTTCTTTGGAAAATTTATAACTTCGTTTTGGGTGTAACCAAAAATAAAGGGCAATCAGCGTTCCGATTATCATAAAAAAGATACTTTCTAAGATTAACTGGAAGTAATAAAGTCGGTCAAAACGTTCTTCTTTGAGTAGGTAAATATCTGCCAGAATCATCAACAAAATCAGAAATCCACCCGTTAAGAATGCCCCTCTAAACAACAAATATTTCCATTTTTTGCTCATCATTTTGAAGTTAAAAAGTTACAGAATTAAAGATTTTCACTTCAGCACTTTTTTGGTATTCTAACTCTCTGTGGTTTTAAGCTGATAGCTGACAGCCAAATGCCAACAGCCATTTAAAACTTCAACTTTTTCAAGTTGTTCAAACTAATTTCAATTCCTTCCAACGGCGTGCGTTTGAAGGCTTCTAATTCCACGATGAAATATTTTGCCCCTGACATTTTATTGTTAAAAATCTGTTGGAAATTAATATCTCCTTCTCCTACCTCAACACTTACATTTTTTATTGGATCGTGGTCTTTAACGTGGAAATGGGTGAAACGACCTGGATATTTCTTGAACCAGTCTATTGGATTTTGCTTGGCAATCTTTACCCAGTATAAATCCATTTCAAACGTTACTAAATCCTTATCAGTATTGTCCAAAAGGGTTTTATACATCTTTACACCGTCATATTCCTTAAATTCAAAATCGTGGTTATGATAGCCAAACTTCATGCCCATTGCCTTACAGTGTTCCCCCGCTTTGTTGAACATTTCAGCCATAAATTTTCCTTTTGATCTATCTTCTTCTTCCATCCAAGGGCAAATAACATACTTCTGCCCTACTTTTTTAGCATCCTCAACTCCTTTTTTAAAAGCATCAGACATAACTCCATTGGTATAATCTTTACTGGTCATTCCCAAGTGAGCCGAGGGCATTTTTAGTCCATTATCAACTAACAATTTGGCATATTCATCCGTTGGAACACCAAAAAATTTACCCTCTGCATAGCCAAAACCTTCCACTTGTTTATAGCCCATTTTGGCTACTTTTTCAAGCGTACCTTTGGCATCTTTATTCATATCATCACGGACAGACCAAAGTTGCACACCGATATTTCGAGGCATCGGTTTCTTGGGTCCTGCCCATAACTCATTACTCAATAAAGAGAAACCAGCCACACCTAATGCACTGGTTTTCAGGAACTCACGACGAGATTGTTGTTTGAATGACATTGTTTTTGGATTATATTATGGTTAAAAATTCACCAAGGAATAGGTGAATTGTTAGAAATTTGATTAAAAATGGCATACTTTTTTCATCCAAAAATAAAGGTTAAAATTGAGATTATAACCTTTTATTTTTACAATTCTCTTTTTATTTTTTTTGAATTACGGTTTTGGTGCTTGCTTGTTTACGCACAATATCTGGGGGACATCAAACACTTTGCGGTTTTGGGTGTTTTCAAAAGATACAAGACAATTTTAAAACATCATGCCAAACAAATTTTTAACCGCTGAATGGAACAATCTCATCATGGCGAATTACGTCATTGACCCCAAAATATTGATGCCTTATTTACCCCCAAAAACCGAATTAGACTATTTCAACGGTATTTGTTACGTCAGTGTGATTGGTTTTATGTTTGAAAAAACGAAAATTCTGGGCATTTCTTTTCCCTTTCACAAGAATTTTGAAGAACTAAATCTACGCTTTTATGTACGGGTAAAAGACGGAAATACTTGGAAAAGAGGGGCTGTTTTCATCAAAGAAATTGTACCAAAAATGGCTATCACCTTGGTTGCCAATACATTATATCGTGAAAAATATATAACCTTACCCATGCGACATTTTCATCAGGAGACTGAAAATGAAGTTAATTTGGGTTATCACTGGAAGTTCAAAGGAGTCTGGAATAAATTGGAAGCCACCACTGAGAAAAATCATGCCCCGATGATTGAAGGAAGCAAAGAACAATTCATTGCCGAACATTATTGGGGTTACTCAAAATACAGTGAAACTACCACTTTTGAGTACGGCGTTGAGCATCCTTCTTGGCAAATCCACAAGGTGAAAAATTATAATATTGAGTGTGATTTTGAGAAATTATACGGAAAAGAATTTGCTTTTTTGAACGAAATCAAAGCCGATAGCGTGTTTATGGCGAAAGGCTCACCGATTAGTATTTTGCATAAAAAGAATTTGTGAGTACCCTGATTATCAGAATATGAGTAGTTGAATGATTGGCATTTTCAATAACGCACCACAGACTTAAATCTGTAAATTGTCAACAGTTTACAGACTAAACTCTGTGGTACATAAAAAAGCTCATCTAATATTTTCAGATGAGCTTTTTTACAAGAATTACCATAATTTATTTCACCATAAAAGCGACTTTCACTTTATCCCACATCAAGGCAACCTCACCTGAGTTTTCTGCTTTTATTGTAAAACGCTCCATCATTTCGTTAGCTTCCGATTTGGCGGTTGTACGCAAAGCATCGTCCGATTCTTTATATGAATAATTACCCCATTGCTTTGAAGTTTTATTCAAAATAATCGTCCATTCTTTCTCACCTGGAATCGTAAAAAGGGCGTATTTGCCCGCTTTTAGGGCTTTTCCGTTAACCATAACGTCTTTGCTGATGTCAATTGTTGTGGCATCATTTGCCCCTGTACGCCATACTTTTCCGTAAGGAGCAAGGTCAGACCAAACGCTACGTCCTTTTACGGCTGGTTGATGATAATTGATGGCGATAGTTGCACCGCTTGCCAACGTTGCTTTTGTTTCGGCAGGCGGAGAGGGCATTTTTGCTTTGTCTTTGCTCATATCGTGTTGAGCGTTGCTGATGAATGAAGTTAGAGCGAATGCCGCTAAGAAAAGTAATTTTTTCATTTTTAGTAAATTGATTTTTGTTAGGGAAAAATGTTTTCCGAATACATAACGTAAAATAGGGAAGGAAGTTTCATAATTGTTCATAGAAAAAAATATGGGCAAAAAAATACCCCCCCAAGCGTTTTGAACACTTGGGGGGGGCTGATTTAATCCTATATAGAGACTAATTAAAAAAATCTTTCATTTTCTCAAAGAAATTTTTGTCATTTTTATTCGGATTTGGTACAAAATTGGGTGAAATACGCATCTTTTCGAGCATCTCCGTTTCTTCTCTCGAAAGCGATTTAGGTGTCCACAAATTGATATGGATTAGTTCATCACCTACGCCATAACCATTCAATTCTTTGATTCCTTTACCTTTCAAGCGTAAAATTTTACCTGATTGTGTACCCGCCTCAATTGTGATACGAGCCTTTCCGCCAATCGTTGGCACTTCTACGGATGTACCCAAAGCGGCATCCGCAAAGTTAAGATGAAGGTCATAAATCACATTATTCCCGTCTCGATGAAGTACCTCATCTGGTTCTTCTTCAACCACAATCAGCAAGTCGCCCGCAACGCCTCCACGTGGGGGAACGTTACCTTTGCCCGACATAGATAATTGCATTCCTTCTGCCACACCCGATGGGATTTTGATGGGGATGATTTCTTCTTCAAGTGTTCTTCCTTCGCCAAAACATACTTCACAGCGTGTTTTGACCTGTTTTCCTTCGCCATTACAAGTTGGACAGGGAGAAGTTGTCATCATTTGTCCCAACATCGTTTGTTGGACTCTACGGACTTGCCCCGCACCGCCACAGGTCTGACAAGTGTTTAATTCAGTACCATTTTTGGCACCATTACCACTACATGATTTACAGGTAACGTGGCGTTTGACTTTGATTTTTTTCTCAACGCCGTTGGCAACTTCTTCCAAGTTGAGTTTGAGTTTTATTCTCAAATCAGTCCCTTTTCTTTGACGTTGTTGTCCACGTCCGCCGCCGCCCCCAAACATTCCGCCAAAGGGACTTTCATCACCAAAGATATTCCCAAATTGACTGAAAATATCGTCCATGTTCATGTGTTGTCCACCGCCCGCATTACCGCCCACACCAGCGTGTCCATGACGATCATATCGTCCTTTTTTGTTGGCATCCGACAATACTTCGTAAGCCTCGGCAGCTTCCTTGAATTTATCTTCTGCGGCTTTATCACCTGGGTTTTTATCAGGGTGGAATTTTATTGCCATCTTGCGATAGGCTTTCTTTATTTCGTCTTCCGAAGCGGATTTTGAAATCTCTAATACTTCGTAAAAATCTCTTTTTGCCATTTTTTATTAGGGGTTAGGTGTTTGGGGTTAGGTGTTAGAGGAGAGTTGATTTTTTTGACTACTAACCCCTAAAACCTAACTCCAAACACCTAATTTGCTACTACTACTTTCGCAAAGCGAATTACTTTTTCGTTTAAATAATATCCTTTTTCTACTACATCAAACACCTTTCCTTTGTCCTCCTCGGTTGGGGCAGGGAATTGCGTGATGGCTTCGTGTAAGTCAGCATTGAAAACTGTTCCTTTAGCATCCATCGACTTTAAGCCTTTTGTTGCTAAGGTATTTGATAATTTATTGAAAATCAAGGAGATACCTTCCGTTATTTCACCTTCTTGGGCGTTTGCGGTGGCTCTTTCCATGTCGTCAATGACGGGTAGAATATCCACAATCACACGTTCAGAAGCTGACTGAATCATCTCCAATTTCTCTTTGGCGGTACGCTTTCTAAAATTATCAAAATCTGAATATAATCTTAAATATTTATCTTTCAATTCGTAAAGTTCCGCTTGTAGTTTTTCAGCTTCTGTCAATTCTGGTACTTCTTCGATTGCTGGTACTTCTTCTGTCGGAGTTTCTTCGATATTTTCTGAAACAATGTCAGTGTCTTGGGTAATTTGTTGTTCTTCGACTGGTAATTCTTCCTTATTTTCCATTTTCAATTTCCTTTTCGCTTTATTTTTATAACTTTCTATAATGTTCAAAAGTGTTGCCATATTATTTTTTCTGTCAGATTGACAGGTTTTTGAATCTGCAAAATTAAGGTAAAAAAGGGGAAAGAAGGTAGAAAAAGGTAAAAGAGGTGAAAAAAGTAAATGTGTCCGAACATCCATGAACGACAAAGTACTCAAAAATCTTGTACAGAGCTTATCCTCTTTAATGATGTTTTGGAATATTTCGTGTAATTTCATACTTCAAATTTTGATGGCTATTTCCATTCTTCAATAATTGAAAACCATTGTTCAGATTATGCAATTAGATTACGTAAAATACATCCCCAACGAATTGGAAGAGGTAAAAAATATTTTTATCGAATACTCAGAATTTTTACAAGTTGATCTGTGCTTTCAGGATTTTGAGAAAGAATTACAAACCTTGCATGAGATTTATGCTCAACCCAAAGGCTGCATTATTTTGGTAAGAGAGGAGGGAAATGTGGTGGGTTGTATTGCCTTGAAACCAATCGGTGGGGATATTTGTGAAATGAAACGACTTTACGTCAGACCCATCGCCCGAGGGAAATATTTGGGTAAAATATTAGTCGAAGAATTGATTAATTTTGCCAGAAAAGCTGAATACAAAACGATGAAATTAGATACGCTGACTACGCTGACTCATGCCGTAAAGCTGTATCAATCTATGGGATTCGTTGAAACAACCCCGTATGTGTTTAATCCCTTGAACGAAGTCCTTTATTTTGAACTAACTCTTTGATAATCATACCATTAAACAACCATTTTAGAAACAAAATTATGACAAAATTTCCGCTATTCTTTAAAATCACGTTCATTTCAATTGCCTTAACCTGTTGTTCGTGGGGTTTTTTAGGACACAAGACCATTAGCCAGTTGGCAGTTTATTCTTTACCTAAAAAACTGCAAATGTTTTTCTTCAAAAATGCCGACTATATGATTTATAATTCGGTTCGTCCAGATGTGAGGCGTAAAGATGACCCCAAAGAAGCTACCAAGCATTTCATAGATATTGATGCCCCTGTTTTTGGTAAAAATCCTTTAGATTCCATGCCCAAAACTTGGAATGATGCCGTAAAAAAATACTCAGAAGACACCCTCCGCAAGTACGGAACAGTGCCTTGGGAGATTATAAAACTGCAAGAAAAACTGACGAATGCTTTTCGTAATAAGTTGAAAGACAGCATCTTGTATTATGCTGCCGATTTGGGGCATTACATTGCGGATGCCCACGTACCCTTGCACACAACGGTCAATTATGATGGTCAGTTGAGCAATCAAAGAGGATTGCATTCACTTTGGGAAAGTACAGTGCCCGAGATGCACATTGAAGGTTATAATCTTTATCAAAATCATAAAGCCCAGTATTTAAAGGACCCTCTGGCAGTTGTTTGGGTAGAAATCAGAAAGTCTAATACCATGTTGGTACGGGTACTTGCTGACGAAATTAAGGCTTCGGAAGGTTTTACAGATGAACGAAAATTTAAGCGTTCTGAACGATTTGGACAAGTTAGGAAAAATTATACTGGCGATTTTGCCAAGGCTTATGCCATCAAATTGGAGCAAACTGTTAATGACAGATTATTGGAATCTGCCAAAACAGTAGCCGACTTTTGGTTTACGGCTTGGGTAGATGCTGGTTGTCCAGATTTGTCTGATTTACAGGCTATCATTGATGAGGATAAAGACAAACTAAAAGTGGAGAAACAGGCTTGGAAAGCCAACGAGTTAATCAAAAAAGGGTTTTTACAGTCTCGCAAAGGGAAAAGCGAAGAGTAAGAAATCGGTTTATTTCCCAAAATTAATGTAGAATTATAAGGGTAAGTTTTTTTGATTAATCAATAAAAATATTAAAAGTTTGTGTTTTTCCGTAAAATTACAACCATCACCAAAGCAACATGAGCCAAATATTTTTTCAAATTAATAAAACAATAATTACAATTATTTTAGGTTTGGTTCTTATAAATCTTACTCAAATATCTGCCCAATTCACTCGTCAAGACAGCCTCAGAGGTACACTATCACCGATTCGTGCCTGCTACGATGTTACCTTTTATGATTTGAAATTAATAGTCATTCCAACGTCCCAATCCATCGAAGGCTCAAATACCATTTATTACAAAGCCACGACTGATTTCAAGAAGATGCAGGTCGATTTATTTGCTAATATGCAGATTGTCAATGTCTTACAAAATGACCAACCTTTGAAATTTACGAGGGAAGGTAATGCCGTCTTCATTAGTTTTACTGAAAATCAGAAAAAAGGAAAGAACTATTCTATCAAAATTGATTATCGAGGTAAACCCCAAATTGCCAGAAATCCTCCCTGGGACGGCGGTTTTTCGTGGAAAAAAGACCCCAACGGAAAAGACTGGATTGTGGTTTCGTGCGAAGGAACGGGAGCAAGTCTATGGTTTCCCAACAAAGACCATTTGTCGGATGAACCAGATTCTGTGAGGATTACTTGTGCCGTTCCAAAGGGTTTGATTTGTGTTTCAAATGGTAATTTACGAAGTACAAAAGAACTGAAAAACAACTCCCAAACGTCTGAAAATAAGCAACTTAATGAGGTAAAATCATTGCCATATACCGAATTTGAATGGTTGGTGAGTTATCCGATTAATAATTATAATATGACTTTGAACATTGCAGATTATGCTAATTTCAAAGACGTTTACACCGCCCAAGACGGCGAAAAATTAGACTTGGATTATTACGTTCTGAAACCAAACTTGGAGAAAGCCAAAGCCCATTTCAAACAAGTGAAACCGATGCTGGCTTGTTATGAAAAATATTTTGGAAAATACCCTTTTTGGAAAGACGGTTACGCCTTAGTCGAAACGCCATATTGGGGCATGGAACATCAAAGTGCGGTAGCGTATGGCAACAATTATAGGACTAATGATTACGGGTTTGATTTTATTATCATTCACGAATCGGGGCATGAATATTTTGGCAATTCAGTCAGTTGTAACGACCACGCCGAGATGTGGATTCATGAATCGTTCACGACGTACATGGAAGCCTTGTACGTGGAATGTACGCAAGGCTATGAAAAATCAATCAAATATTTAGAGAAACAAAAAGTGGGAATCCGTAACGGAGAAGCATTAATCGGACCATTGGGCGTGAATTATCCACAACCAGATTCGGATATTTATTACAAAGGATCGTGGATGTTACATACCATCAGAAACGTAGTCAATGATGATAAATTATGGTTTGAGGCGTTGAAAGAAATTGCGACAAAGTTCAAAATCAAGAACGTAACGTCGGAACAAATCATCGAATGTTTTAATCAAAAAACGGGTAAAAATCTCACGCCTTATTTTGATATGTATTTGAGAACGAAACATTTACCGACTTTGCAATATCAACTAACGCCTAAAAATAACAATACCGTTGAGTTACGTTATCGTTATAAAGAAGCAACTGATACCATGCCCCTAAAAGCAGGTTATGGTTTGCAGATGTACGAAGTTATTTCTCCAAAAGCGGAATGGCAAACGAAGATTTTTCAGAAAGTAGAAGGGCAAGAGTTCAAAATTGCCACCGAATTGTTTTACATTAAGGCGGACAAGATTTAGATATTGTTGCCTAAAAAGAGTAATTTTATGTACAAATTTTAAGAATGATATGTCATATAAAAATTTCTCCTTAGAAAAAATCCGAGATGAGTTTGGTATTCAAAATAGACGACAAGTTTTTAAGGAGTTTAATAACGTAAAATCTATCGCCCCAAGTGATTGGCTGCAAGAGACCATTCGTAGCTATAAATTACTACCTAATCGTAGCGAAAAAGCAAAATCAGAGGCTTTCGTTTCTCCAATCTTACTGGAAATGAAACGCTTGAATCCTGATTTTATAACCATTCACTCGGGAGATATGCTCAACGCTGACCCAGAACATGGATTGAATGGGGAATGTGATTTTATTATTGGTAGAGAGACCTATTCCAATACCGTTGATGCCCCACTTTTTAGTGTCATTGAGGCAAAGAAAGGTGATTTAGATTTAGGAAAACCACAGTGTGCGGCTCAAATGTTAGGAGTAAAAGTTTTCAATGAAAAACATAACATTTTCTATGATACTGTTTACGGAGTCGTTACAACGGCAAGTTCATGGTTGTTTTTGAAGTTAGAAAACGATGTTATTTACACAGATGATGATTCGGTGATTGGTCTTAATGATTTACCCAAAATCTTAGGTAGATTACAATTTATAGTAGATTTTTATAGGAATAAAAAATAACCACCATGTCAACCAAGCGTAATCCTGCCATTGTTTTTATATTTATCACCATTGTCATTGACGTTCTCGGAATTGGAATTATCATTCCTGTTCTCCCCAAAATTTTATTAGAATTAACGGGCAAAGGACTCAGCGAAGCCTCGCAACTCTCGGGCTATTTGATGGCTTCTTATGCCGTTATGCAATTTGTGTTTTCTCCCATCATTGGCGGTTTGAGTGATAAATATGGTCGCCGTCCTGTTATTTTAGCCTCGCTTTTTGGATTCTTTTTAGACTACATGGTTTTGGTTTATGCCCCAACAATGGCGTGGCTTTTTGTGGGAAGAATCCTCGCAGGTATCACTGGGGCAAGTTTTACGACGGCAACTGCTTATATTGCAGATATTTCAAACGATGAAAACAGAGCTAAAAATTTTGGAATGGTTGGGGCAGCTTTTGGACTTGGGTTTATTATAGGTCCACCCATCGGAGGAATTTTAGGGAGTTATGGCACAAGGGTTCCGTTCATGTTTGCCGCAGGATTAGCTTTAATAAATGCCCTTTACGGATATTTTATTTTACCAGAATCTTTATCAAAAGAAAATAGAAGAGCATTTGATTGGAAAAGAGCAAATCCGATAGGTTCTCTTAAAAATTTACAACGTTATCCCGCACTTTTAGGATTGGTTGGAGCCTTATTTTGCTTACAAATTGCGGGACAAACCCATCCAAGCACATGGTCGTATTTTACGATGAAAGAGTTTCATTGGAACTCAGACCAAGTGGGTTGGTCATTGGCTTTTGTGGGTTTGATGGTTGCCATCGTACAGGGCGGTCTGAACAGAATTATTAATCCTAAAATAGGCGATAGAAATTCAGTAATTGTAGGTCTGTTATTCTATGGAGCGGGTTTTATCTTGTTTTCAATCGCTACAAAAGGCTGGATGATGTACGCTTTTATGATTCCTTTTGGGTTGGGAGGCATTGCAGGACCTGCCCTTCAAAGCCTTATTACCAAGCAAGTTGCCCCTAATGAACAAGGTGAATTACAAGGTGGAATTACCAGTTTGCAAAGTCTAACTACCATCATCGGACCAATTGTTGCCTCGAGTTTATTTGCCTATTATTCCGATGGCAAAGACCATTTCCAATTTCCAGGAGCGGCATTTTTCATGGCGGGAATCTTAACATTCTTATCATTAGGAATTGCTTTACGTTCTTTTCCCAAAAATCAAGAAGCATAAATGTGAGTCTGAAAATCAGGCGATAATAATATAAAATCCCTCAAAAATGGCTTAATTTTTGAGGGATTTTTGGTTTAAAATCACAAGTCCGTAAGTCGTATATCATAAGTGAAATTTTTGCAAAAAATCTATGAGACTTTTGAAATACTTACGACTAAAAAAACATACCGCTATATGTTCAAGAAAATCATCTATTTGAGCTTATTCATAGGTTCGATTACTCTACAAATCCTTTTTGCCCAAGGGCTTCCCAAAGAGCTTTTTTCTTTGAAAAAAGAACAATTCTCAATGCCCAATCGTAGGTTTTATATCCAAAAAATCGTTTGTGATTTTAACCAACCCAAGTATTTTTTGATACGAAAGGGGCTTTTCAACAAGCAACAAAGTGTATATTTAGGTGATAGTGTCCAGACCGTTTTATTGCGTTTTTTGAAACCTTCTAATATCTATACAGGCGGACAAGCTCCCGTATTGATACGAGTCAAAGAACTCAAAATCAGAGAAGAACGTCATTTTTTGAAAGAAGAAGGAATGGCAAAAATCTCAATGGAATTTTATATTGAAACTGATTCAAAACCTATCAAAATCTTTCAAACCAACGCTTTCAAGACGTATTCCAGCTTTTTGAACGTAACGCCCCAACACGAAGAAAATGTGAGAGACGTTATAAAATCGTGTATGATGGACTTTAATAATGCCAAAATAGATTTCTCAAAATATGTTCTTCCGAAGGTTTTTAAGGCGAAAAGGGGGAATTAGTTATTGGAGAATTGGTTATTGGTTTCTGGTTTCTGGGGAATTGACTACACTCACCTAATTTTTAACATCTCATTTCTAATAACCAGTAACCAATAACCAATAACCAACCATCCATCCTTTCTTTTTACTGATTATCACGATATTATTTTGTGATGAAAAAAAACGTCCTTACATTTCTAACATAATTACAAATATTGCGTTTATCAAAACAGAAACTTAACATAAAAACAGAAATGAAATTGACAAAAATTATTGCTTCGGCATTTATCGTAATGGCAACTACTGCTGCCTCTTTTGCCCAAACTGCCGACGAAATCGTGGCAAAACATATTGAAGCCATTGGTGGTGCAGAGAAATGGAAAGCCATCAAAGGAATGGAAATGAATATGAAAACAAGTGTTCAAGGCATGGATATTGACATTAAAGCTGTAACGTTGGTGGGTAAAGGAATGAAGTCGGTAATTTCAGTAATGGGACAAGAAATAATCACTGCCGTTGATGGAGAAACAGGTTGGATGCAACGCCCCGCAATGATGGGCGGAACGGGAGAACCAGAAGATATGCCAGGCTCAATGGTAAAAGAAACCAGAAAACAGTTAGAAGTTGCTGGCGGATTAATTTCTTATAAAGAAAATGGAACAACTTTGGAAATGTTAGGGAAAGAGAAATTAGACGGTGCGGAAGTTTTCAAAATCAAGACTACTGAAAAAGGTGGAGATGTAACCACTTACTATATTTCTGCAACTACTTTTTTGACCTTAAAAACTTCAAGTAAAACGAAAGCTACGGGACAAGAGACTGATGTGGACATTGTCTATTCAAATTTTAAACAGGTCGAAGGATTGACTTTCTCTCACACACGTGAGCAACCAAATCCACAAATGGGAGGTACAATGACTGTTGAAACTGAATCAATCAAATTGAACCCAACTATTGACCCAGCTATTTTTAAAAAACCTGCAAAGTAAGAGGATATTTTAACAAAAAAGCCTGCGAAGTTTTAAACTTTGCAGGCTTTTTCTATTATTTCTTACTCACAAACTCATTCCCCTTCACATAAAACCGATACGGTAAATCTGCCCCTTGCGTAATACCTATGCGTGTAGTCGTAATAATTTGATTATCAGGTATTTGAATAGAAGGCGGTACGATTTTTAAATCAGAATTTCGGATATTCCAATCGTTCATACCTCTATGAATGCCCATTGCTTGGACTAATTTCCCTGGTCCTGAACAGAGATTTTTGATGCCCATTTTCTCAGATTTCGACTTTTCCAAACGTCTTTTTATCATTAAATCAATGCCTTCGGTTGGTTCTAAGGCACGGATTAAAACTGCCTCGCCAATGTCTTTTTGATTGGTAGAAATATTGACGCAAAAGTGCATTCCATAAATCTGATAGACATAAATTGTCCCTGCTACGCCAAACATGGGGGCGTTGCGTTCACTTTTTCGCCTGTACGCATGGCAGGCGGGGTCGTCTTGCAAATAGCCTTCGGTTTCTACGATGATACCTGCCGTTGTGCCTTCTTCGCTTTCGTGAATGAGGGTATAGCCCAAAAGATTTTTGGCAATTGTAAGGGTATCTAAATTGAGGAGATTCATGATTTCTTCAATTTTAAAAGTGCTGAAATAGTAATAATTACCCAGACTACATTGACAACCGCCGAAGGGTAGGCTTTAAGATGTATTGTATTGATAATGAAAAAGATACCGCCAATTAAATTAGCGAATTGATAGTATTTTGAGGTTGCTTCTATTTTACCAAATGAGTTCAAAGCAAATGCTCCGACTATTAAAATAGTGGCAATCCAACCGATAATTTCAACGAATATTTCGTACATAATTTTATACTGATTTTAAATAGTAAGTGCGTATTAATTTCAAACGGAAGCCTTCGGTTTTACCGAAGGCTTCCGTAAAATCACGCAATGAGTTCTTAAATTTGGTATTATTTTAAAAGTGGTGGGTATGAAATAACGTAGGCTGGGTTTTGAAACCAGCCTACGTTTACAATAATAATATTTCGACTACTAATTTACTTAATCTTCAAAACCTTTTTAACAGACTGTTTATCATCTTGTTCTGCACGTATCAAGTACGTACCCGAAGGCAATTTCTCCATATCAATAACCTCCGATGTTTGACCACCTTTGAGGATAGTTTTGATGATTGAACGTCCCTGCAAATCAACCATTTCTAAGGTAGTGGCTTTATTTGAAGGCACTTTCAACGAAATAGTAATATTCAATGCCGTTGGATTTGGGAAGACCGTGAAAATAGAATTCGCCTCTTCCTCCGCTGATAATGGAGCGAGTACAGTTATCGTTGTTGTACCAACCACAAATCCTTCTCCACACGAATTATCTTTTACAGATTTCAAAGTATAGGTAGTGGTCTCCGAAGGATTCAACGTCAAAATCTGCGGGCTTGTTGATGCCGTAATCGTTTGATTATCAGAAGTTTGAATCGTCCACGGAGCATCTCCACCTGCAAGAGTTATGGATAATTTGGTACTTGAATACTTATAAATACTCGTATCTTTCGTAATAATCGTTCCAACAGCCACGGATTTTATATTCAAGGAATCAGTCGTTGAACTTCCGAGTAAATCTGGATTAGAAGCAACCACTCTCAAACGATATTTATTTCCTGCCTTAGAATCTTTTGGAAGTACAACTTTCAAAGGACTTGATGTACCCACGGTTGTTAAATTCTTGAAATTCAAGCCTTTATCGTCCGAAATTTGAACGGTATAAATATTGTCCTTTTCTGGATTTCCGTCGATAGCATAATTTACGGTTACTTCTTCATTGGCACAATAATTTGCCTTTGGCGTTAATAATGTGCTGTTCAAAATCAGAGGAATAACCTTGATTTCTTGCTCGCCTTTACTTGTTCCCGTTCCACAAGCATTTGTTACTGAACTAACTTTATAGATACTCGTTTTCTTAGGAGAAATAGTTGCAATCCCTACGGTATCGTTAATAGTAACTTTTTGATTATCAGAGAAAGTTACCTCAAATGGAAGCAATGTAAACGAGTTGAATTTTAACCCCAGCGTGGTAGTTTTACCATATTTAACTTCCGTAGCACCGTTGGCTGAGAGGGTTGCTTCTGGCAAATCTTTCAGTTTAATGGTCAATGGACGATAATTATAACTACATCCTGTTGTTTTGTGGTCAAGGAAAACGTCATAAGTTCCGTTTTCAATCGCTTGGAAATCAGGATTTTTACTACTCACAATATCAACTGTTCCTTTTCGCCATCTGTAATTAAAGTTGGTAGTATCAACAAATGGTGCTTTTAAACTTACCCCTTTGCCCAAACAAGATTTGGCAATATCATCAGGAGTAAACACCGTCGCACTTTGTAGAAAAGGTGAGCCTGCTTGAGTTGTAACATTTCGATTGGCACTTTGTAGCGTACATCCGTTTTGATAAATCTTAAAGAAATACGAACCTGTACCAACAATAATTGAGCTATCCGTGGCGGCTGGAACGGAAGTAACGACTCCTGCCGTGGTCTTGAACCATTCAAATCTTGCCCCTTTACCCTTAACTGCCTCAATGATTGACTTACCCGTAGGAGTACACAAGCCTGTAAATCCACTGTAGTAAGCCGCTTGAATTGCCTTCAAATTAAATTCCTGAGTATTAGCACTTTGGAAGGCAGGGAATGTTGATACCACTTTAATTTTATATTTTGCTTCACCCACAAAATTTCCACCCACTAAGGCTGTCTCACGGATATAGGTTGCTAATAAGGCTCTTGGGAGGGTTACTCTAATTGGAGAAGTAAAACCACTACCAATCACAAATTCGTTTCTGAAAGTTCCGTCTTCACCCGAAAGCACAACTTCGTATCTATTATTTGCTCCAAAAGCTCCTGTTGTTGTAAAGGCAACGTTGAATGTACTGTCTGCACAAGCAGAAACTACGGGTAATGTACTTACGTTGATTGTGCCTCTTTCGATTTTTTTAGCAAAAATATCCGTCGTATAAAAACCACGTCCACCCGTTGCTACGGCAATATTTCCATCAATTGCACGATAATGTAACATTCTGCAATCGGTCAGAGCCAAACCATCACTCGACAGTTCCCAAGCTGGATTTTCAGCCGTGATGTCGTTGGTCGAATACACACCCATACGAGTAGCGGTGATAACTTGCTTGTAGTTTTCGGGGTTGAAAATCGTCCATCTGATTTGCACATTTGGCAAACCGTAAGCTGTCTCGTCTTTGCTTTGCCACGTTGCCCCGCCATCGTTAGAATACCAAATTGAGAGAACATTGACTGTTGTTCCAAAATTGGCATACGTAACCATCAATTCATTGTCATTCGCTCCAATGTCAATATTTGAAACGGTGATATTTCCGATGGAAGTCATTTCTGGACTACTAATGAGGGTAACTTCGGCAGTATCTTTGTCAATATCAGAGATTCTATAAACTCTTCCATTACTACCTGTTCCCACAAAAAGCGTATTGGGTGTATTTTTAGCCACTTTTATTGCATTCGCAAAGGCGGGTAAAGGCGTTCTGAAAATAACTTGCTTAACCACAGGTGCAGAACTCAAACCAATATTTGAAGCCCTTGCAATACTCCTGTTTCCATTGTTAGCGTACAAAATATTTTTAGTATCATCAAAAGCCGCAGGATTTACAAAGGCAGGACTTGTACCACTCGAAAAACTGTAAACGGTCTGCCCATTACGATTTTGAATGTACCAGTTTCCATTTTGTGTTGAACTGATAACCACATTGGGGTTATCTTGATCCACAAAGGCAAAACATCCATCACCCGTAATTACACTTTTTCCTTCACTTTTGCCTTCTCCGTTGGTAAATATGGTTGAATTATCCTGAGCGCCACCCATGATAAAATTATCGCCAATGATATTTCGTTGAGCTACTGAGTAAAACTGCGTAACATTATAGTCTTTATTGCGAGCTTTGAAATCTGCAACGACCCTTTTAGGATTTCCTGCACCCTTTGAAAAATGAATACCTCCGTCATTTGCCAAAATCATTTCGCCATTATTCAAGGGGCTAAATTGAATATTGTGTTGGTCGGGGTGAATGTACCAATAACCGTACTGAGTCCATTTTTTACCGCCATCTGTTGTATGAAAAATACCCGTCCCTCCCAACCAAACAAAATCAGGGTCTTGTGGGTGAACGCTCATCGTCATATTATAAAACACCTGAGAACTACCATATTTCTCTCCTGTATCATAGATTGGTACTTTGAGATTTTCCCAAGTTTTGCCACCATCAATTGATTTTTTAAACCAAAAATCTGCTGAGATTACATAAATTACTTGATTATCGCCTTTGGTTGATTGAGCCAACGCTATTTCTACACGACCATTGATGGTTTCGTTTGGCGGCGTAATTTCCACCCAAGTTGCTCCATCATCACTTGATTTAAAAACTTTTCCTCTTTCAAAACCTGCATAAATTACACCATCAGAGGCGATTTCTACGTCAGAATTTCCACCATTTGTAGTTGCACTGCCACTTACCATCGTAGTAAAGGTTGTACCACCATCGGTTGAACGTCTCAAACCTATCAAGGTTGCTGCGATAATTGTACCTTTATTGGTTACCACGATTTCCTTTGTCCAAATACCTAAATTTTGAGGAAGTTTTGTCCAGTTTTTACCGTTATCAATTGATTTCCAGACGTTTCCACCTGGGATATTTGGACCTCCTGAGTGTTCGCCCGTGCCTACATACATGATTTGTTTGTTGGTTGGATCAAAAGCAATGGCAGTTACGGAGATAACTTCGGGCAAATCAACTCTTTGCCAAGCACTATTTACGTCTGAAATATCATTATTAAAGAAAATACCACCTGCAATACCGCCCGTCCACACTTTGCGGTAGGTAGCATCGTTGGGGTCGTAGGCAAGTCCACGTGAGCGACCACCTACGTTAGTTGGACCTCTTTCTGTCCATTTTACATTGGGAATGCCCGCCATTTTACGGGCAGCTCTTTGCTGTTTTACTTTGTTAAGCGTCTGATTACGAGCTTCTTCTAAATTTTGCTCTTGATTAGGCAAGGAAGTTTGGAGATACTCAAACATCTCTCTTCTGAGATATTTACGGTGCTGTTTTTCAGCGGGAACAAGCGAATTGTCAAAGAGATATTTAAACTCTTCGGATAATTCAGTGTGCGTTTTTTGTTGAAGTTGCCCGTTTGAATAATGAGGGGCTTGTTGTGCTTTAATTTGTGAGTTTATCAATAACATCACACAGGCAACGAAAAAAATGGGTAGTTTTCTGTACATAGAGTTTTTTAGATTAAATAATCATACAATTTAGGAAAATAATAAATCAAATTCAATTTCTATTACGTCTATTTCTACATGAATTCTGCGAACTTTTTAATTCGTTAGTAATTCTAAACCTCAATCCCGATATTTGCCCAAATTTTAACAAAATAAACAATGGTACAAGTAAAATCGGGCGATAAAATCAGCGTCCACTATACGGGAAAATTAATTGATGGAACACTTTTTGACTCATCAGTGGGTCGTGAACCTTTGGAGTTTGAGGTAGGCTCGGGGATGGTAATTGTAGGGTTTGATGAGGGCGTAACAGGAATGAGTGTAGGTGAAAAAAGGACGGTTCATATTCCAGTCGAGAAGGCTTATGGAGCAATGGATGCGAGCTATCTGGCAGTTTTTAACAAAGCCGAAATCCCCTCTGATATTCCGTATGAAGTAGGAATGCAACTAAATATGCACCAAGATGGCTCTGGACAAGTGATGCCCGTAGTAGTTTCAGAAGTTACCGACACGACTATCACTTTGGACGCAAATCATCCGTTGGCGGGGAAAGATTTGATATTTGATTTAGAATTGGTTTCGATTTTATAGAAAAAAAAGGAGACAGGAGAAAAGGGGAAACTTAAAATTCCTTTTTCCCATTTCCTCCTTTTCTCCCATCTCCTTTTAAAGAACATTTGAAGTCTGTTCCTTGATTTTTTCTAATTCATCCTTCATATTAACCACAATTCTTTGGAGAATTACATCATTGGCTTTTGAACCAATCGTATTGATTTCACGACCAATTTCTTGGGAAAGGAAGTTAAGTTTCTTTCCGTTTCCTTCTTTCAAAACATCCTTAAAATAGTTTAAATGAGTACGCAAACGCACTTTTTCTTCTGAAATATCATATTTTTCGATGTAATAAATCAGTTCTTGCTCAAAACGATTTTTATCAAATTCTTCGTCTCCGATAAGTTCTGTTACTGACTTTTTCAAACGTTCACGGACGGCTGGGATACGGTGTTTGTCTTGGGCTTCGGCTTCGGTCAAAAGTTCTCCGATGTTGTCGATATATTCCAAAAACTTTCCAGAGACGATTGCTCCTTCTCTCAGACGAAAACTCGTACATTCCGCAATGGCATCATTAACGGTTTTCAGGATCTGCTGCCACTCCGCTACGGCTTGTTCTTCGGAGGCTACTTCTGTATTGAAGGCATTGGGAAGTGTCAGGGCAATTTTGAATAATTCAATACGGTCACCATCAGCATAAAAATCTTCGGCAGATTCTATCAAATCCTTCATGTAGGCATTCACCAAAGGGCGATTGATGCTCGTGCCTGAACTGGCGACATCGGTATAGTTAGTGGTAAGATTAAATTCTATTTTTCCTCTTTCAAGAGCCTGAGTCAAAAGGCTTCTGATTTCTATTTCTCTGAAAGACAGGCTTTTAGGGATTCTGCAATAAATATCCGTGAACTTTGAGTTTAGAGATTTTACTTCGGCTGTAACGGTCAAACTGCTCGATTCCGAAACAGATTTCCCAAAGCCAGTCATTGATTTTAACATATTTTTCTATTTTAAAAACTATTTTGATTGTTTAATTTTCAATAGTTTGTTGTTATAATTTGTTTGCAAGTTACAAAAAAGAGCTGTAAAATTGAATTGGTAAAATTCAACGATATAGCTCTTAAATTTCTTTTGATGTTAGACTTTTGATAGATATTTATTTTTGAAACACTAAAACCTAATCCCTAAAACCCAAAACCTCTTTAAACCTTCCGAATTTTAATATTTCGATACCAAACTCTGTTACCATGGTCTTGCAAGACAATATGTCCTTTGGTATAAGTTCCCCACATGGATTCATCCTTGAATTTACTTTCGGCAACGGCTTTTTTGTATTCAGGACTTTCGATGATGTATTCAATGACCATTTTACCGTTAATTGACAACTTTACGCTTCCATTCTTTTGTAAGATTTTGGCAGTATTCCATTCACCTTGGGGCTTTACATTTTCTGGTTCGTACTTGAAAATATCGTACAAATTCCCTGCACGGTGTTTTGGAATCTTTCCGTCTTCGTGGCGTTCATTATCCAAAACTTGAAATTCTGGACCTGTTCCCCATGAATAAGGATGTTTCTTTTGATCGTCTTCTTGGGCATTGAAAATAATTCCAGAATTACCACCTTCCGATATTTTCCAATCAATCGTGAACTCATAATTTTCATAAACATCGTTGGTCGTGATTTCTCCGCCACCTTTTGCCATCCAGCCTTCTTTGAAAGTATCATCCAGCATGATAGAATTATCCGAAACCTGCCAAGCACCTGCCAATTCTTTTTTATAGAAATTACGCCAACCTTTCATGGTTTTTCCATCAAAAAGGAGTTTCCAACCGCCCTTTTTTTCTTTGGGCGTGAGGGTATTTGGTTTCTGAGCAATTACAGAAATGGTTACTAAAAATAGAATGATAGTGAATAGTTTTTTCATTTGGTTTTTTGATTTTGTCAACTTTTATCCTCGGCAAAGTACTTGTCATTCCGACAAAGGAGGGGACTTATGCTTTCTCTCTTCAATCAAATCTTAGAAAGTTTCTGACAGTTCCCTCCTTCGTCGGGATGACAAGTCAGTGTAGATTAAAAAAAGAATAGCTCAAATTATTCTAACACCTAAAACCTAACCCCCAACCCCTAATTTACTTATAAATCACCCCATCCTTCATCACAAAAGACACTTTTCTCATCATCTTAATATCTTGCAAGGGATTACCGTCTGTGGCGATGATATCGGCGATTTTCCCTGCTTCAATCGTTCCTAAATCTTTTTGACTACCCATTATTTCAGCGGGAATAATGGTCGCAGATTTGATGGCTTCCATTGCTGGCATTCCTGCTTCTACCATGTATTGAAATTCATAGGCATTGTACCCGTGTATGGACACGCCCGAGTCCGTTCCAAAGGCGATTTTGACTCCTGCTTTGTAGGCTTTTCCGAAAGTTGCTTGAATAATCGGACCCGTTTCCAAAGCCTTCGGAACAACCAACGGGTGATAATATCCTGGGATTTTGGCGGAATCCGCCACGGTCTTACCTGCAATGATAGTTGGTACTAAATACGTACCGTTTTTCTTCATCAACTCAATACCTTCATCGTCTAAAAACGTTCCGTGTTCGATGGTGGTCACGCCTCCTCTGACTGCCCTTTTGATGCCTTCTGCCCCGTGGGCGTGGGCGGCTATGTGATAACCGTAATCTTTGGCAGTTTCTACAATGGCTCTGATTTCCTCCTCCGTGAATTGTGGAGCTTTGCCACTTTTGGCAATACTCAAAACGCCACCCGTTGCCGTGATTTTGATACAATCCGAACCTTCTTTATATCGCTGACGAACTGCCTGACGACATTCATCTACACCATTAACCACGCCCGTAAGATACTGACCATCAAGGGTTAATTTATCCGCAAGACCATTTGAAGGGTCGCCGTGTCCGCCTGTGGTGGCGATTGTTCTACCCGATGTAAAAATTCTTGGACCAATTACCGTTCCTCTGTTGATGGCATTTCTGAGAGCAATATTTACACCCGAACCTCCCATATCTCTTACACTCGTAAAACCTGCCATCAAGGTATTTTTGGCATATTTTGCGGCATCAAAAGCCACGTCAGCTTGATTTTGTTGATAGCGTTTTATTTCTCCGCCTTTGCTGGTTTCACTCTCCAAATGTACGTGCATATCCGTAAGCCCAGGCATGACGGTTTGAGATTTCAAATCTATCACTTTGTCCGTTCCCGAAGGTAATGAAAATCCTTTTTGTACAGAGGTGATTTTCTTTCCTTCAACCACGATAGTCATTTGAGATTGGGCTTCATTTTTTACGGCATCTATCAGCGTGCCACAATGAATGAGGGTCTTTTGAGCAAAACCCGTGGTCGTCAATAAGGACACACAGGCGAGGGTTAGTAATTGTTTTTTCATTTGTTGATGGTTGGTAAATTAGGGTTGGATGGATTTTTATCTTGCCAAATCCATTGCATAAGCGATAGGATTGATTTCTATAACTCAAATATAGACATTTTATGGGTTATAGAAATCAATCCTATCGCTCATTCTCCAAAAAATCAGTCTCATAAACCACCTTATCCGTAAACGAATTAGACATTTTGACCCAATCCAATGAACCCGCCCCTTTGAACGTGATACGGGCATCAACTAATTCTGCCAAATTTTTAGAGACTTCGTAAGTATTTTTAAAGGCTAATTTATTATTAACAAAAACCTCCACTTGATTTCCTAATAGCCTGATTTTAAAGATATTCCATTCATTTTGATTGACTCCGAAAGCATCTAAATCATAGTTTTTGCCTTCGTGTGGGCGGGTGCGTCTGAATATGGTTTTGCCTACTACCAAAGCTGCATAATCTGTACAGCCTATCATGGTAAAATTTGCATGAGCGTAATTGAAATTTTTATCGGTCAAACCAAAGCCCATCGTATAGCAACTTTCTCCGCCTTCACTTTCAGGATTTTTCAACCTACATTCAAACGTTAGGCTATCCATTGAGATACCAAATGGCTGGGTAAGCACGTGAACGGTATTACTATAATCTTCGTCGTCTTTAATTTCGTTTATCAATTCCTTGGGGTTAAAATGTAAAATTCCATTTTTTACATAATTTTTGACGGTACTGATTGGCGTTGTCCAATCTTTTTGATAAGCAACACCGTAGCCCCAAGAAGTCCACTGTTTAGGATTTGAATAAACGGTGTGATAAATAGTTTTGACGAGTTTTTTATTACCCATTAAGTTTAGCCTATAAACCCCAGGGTAAAAATACGTCTGAGAAAGCGTATCTTTCAGTTTATCGGAAGCGAAAAAATCAAGTTGGTGATTTTCCAAGGCTAAGATTCTTCCTAAGCCCAATTCTACTTCAATGTCTTTTACGTTTGTCAGCGGACTTACATCATACATGATGCGTACCGACTGCGGATAAGTCCCTACGATTTTGATAACTTCAAATTTTATGTCCTTCAAATCTGCTTCGGAATAGGGACGATTTTGCCAATATTGCAAGCCAAAATAACTAAGAATTAACAATGAAATTGATACCAGAAAGCTATAAACGTATTTTTTGAGATTTCGTCTTGGTTTTAAATCTTGAAAATTGGTAAAAGAGTCTGGCTCATTGGGTAGGTAAATCACTTGGTTTCGGCGGAGGGCAGGTAGGAATGATTCACTCAAATTTACATAATTGATTTGCACATGCTGACTTTCAATATCTTGATTTTGTGCTATGAAATCATCCCAATGTTGATAGTCTAAATAAATGGCAATGGCATTGCGTGAGTGAGTCTGAATGCGGACATCTTTTTCACCATATTCAAAGATAAATCGCCTTAGAAAATCTTTGCTGAATAGATATTTTTTGCTTTCGCTGTTGAGCTTTTGGTGGAGGTTACTTTCAATATCTGCCAAGAGAGATTCTAAGAAAGCATTTTTGCTTTTTAGGCTTTCAAAACTCTGAAATTCCTCGAAATCGCCTTGCCATTTCTCTTGCCATTCGTCAATGATTTTTTGAAGAAATTGCTCTCTGACTTCGTGGATATAAATTTTGTTTTTAAGAAGCATGGTTGAGGGTATTCATGACACACGGATGACGCAGATGCCTATTGGCAACGCAGATTTACGCAGATTTTTTCTATTGAGATTTTGCAGTTTTACAACAAATTAAATTTTTTGAAATACATATTTGAAATATAGTCTCAATAAAAAATCTGCGTAAATCTGCGTTTGAAAATCTGCGTTATCTGCGTTCCATTATTGTTCAGAAAATAAAAATACGGTTTTGCTAAACATTTTGCAAATATTCTTTTTTAGCAAAATTGGTTTTGCCAAAGATTTTATTGATTTCTGTGAGTTCTTGCGAATTATTATCAATTACCCCAAACCCATGAACAACAAAACATACCAACAAAAAGGCAACGCTTCGCTATTAATTATCAATCAAAAAACCTCCAAAAAAGTGATGGTTAGTCGTCTCGGTTTTAGTCGTAAAGAAAAAAATGTCAAGCTTTGTCATTGCGAGCTTTTTCAGCGAAGCAATCTGTTGGATTGATGAAAGGGTGTTTGAAGTCCCTTGCCCGTAAGCTAACAGATTGGTTTTCGAAACTCCGATTCGTACCTCGCAATGACAAGAAAAAAACGTTAAGCCTGTCATTGCGAGCTTTTTCAGCGAAGCAATCTGTCGGATTGATGAAAGGGTATTTGAAAGCCCTTGCCCGTAAGCTGACAGATTGATGAAAGAGAGCTTGAAATTCTTTGCCCGTAAGCTAACAGATTGCTTCGCTGAAAAAGCTCGCAATGACAGAGCATCTCGCAATGACAGGGCTTGACATTTTCCCTAATCCCCTAAAAACCAACAAATTATCATTACATTTGAACAAATAACACTAATAACCAAAAAAATGAAAAAACTTACCATCCTTTTCCTCCTCCTCGCCATAAGCTCTTACACAGCACAGGCACAAATTGCGACTTTCAACAATGCCGCCCAAAATGATTTCTATGGCATTGGGGGCTATGCCCATACCGATGGGTATATTCCAAACGGCAGACATACAAGCCCTTATGTATGGACGGGACCTTCGCCTCAAAACGATTTTACATACATCGCTACTACCTCTGATGGCTCAGACCTCTACGGTTCGTTTGGCGAATTATCTACTTTCACTACCAATGTGCCTATTACCCTTAGTTTCAAAGGAAATAATGTTCGGAAATTGGGCTTGAAAGTCTATGAAGTAGATTTATCAGATAATTATTCAAGTGGTAACATCATTGCCAACGTTACGACCAATCTCAACAATACCGGTACGCTTACCTCTACCAATGGAGCCAGATTTGTGGGTTTTAGAGTGCTAAACCCAGATGAATACATTGTTTCGGCTACTTTTTCGGCTAATTCAGGTTTTTTTACCAGTCTTGACCAAATCATGTTTGGCGATGACAGCCCCCAAAATGTGTCCCTCAATTTTGATGGGGTCAATGATTATGTTTCGATACCGAGTGCCGTTGGTAATTTTGGCACTAATGATAATTTTACGGTAAGCTGTTGGTTCAGACCTGACGCTACTGGTACTGGCGACCAATGTCTGGTAGATAGATGGAATGGGTCTGGTGGCAATGGTAATGGCTTTGCATTTACCATTCGGTACAATGCTCCTGCGGGTACTGTTTCGGCTGGGCAATTTGATGGTATTAACTTCCCTGCTATTGGGTCAAGTACCAGTTTGAAAGATGGAAAATGGCATCATGTAGCGTTTACAAAAAATGGAGCTACTTTATCTTTGTACGTTGATGGGGATTTGATAGGAAATGTAACAGACAATGCCACAGGCGTAACCACCAATAGCCTCCTCTTAAACATTGGCAGGCAAGCCGATGGTGTTAGGTATTTCAAAGGCGAAATAGACGAAGTACGCATCTGGGATATTGCCAAAGCCCAAACCACTATCCAAAATGAAAGATTCTGCAAACGCCCAATACCACCAATTTACAAGCCTCCTACAGTTTCAGCAATGGCATACCGCACGATATAAACCCCCTAATTACGCAAGTACAAGATGCCGTAGGCTCAAATCATGGTACATTAAACAACTTTACCCGTACAGGCGATGCCTCAAACTTTGTAACGGGGCAGGTAAAATATGTTAAAAACGATGCCACAGGAGGCAACAATGGCTCTTCATGGGCAAATGCCTTTACTAACCTACAAACAGCCTTAGCCGCCACCGGTTGCAACGACCTTTTTGAGGTTTATGTAGCCAAAGGCAATGCTTTTTATAAACCCGATGTTTCCACTCCTGGTATTTTCTTCAATATCCCATCGGGCATGAGGATTTATGGCGGTTTTGCAGGAACAGAAAAAAGCATCAACCAACGCAATTTGGCTTTGATACATAGCACCAACCAAACTACCCTTTCGGGAGATTTATCTAACAATGATACCCCTTTTAATTTTACGACCAATCGTACTGATAACTCTCAAAATGTGGTAGTAATAACTGGCTCAAATGCCAGTTTAGATGGCTTTACAATTAGGGGGGCAGGAAGTAGTGTTGGTGTTGGTGTTAGGATGATTTCTGGAAGCACAAACACCCTTTTGAAGCACAATAGAGTTATTGATAATCAATTTGGAATAGATGTATATGCAAACAACACCACCATTGCTAATAGCATCATCTCAGGAAATCAAGTTCATGGTGTCTATGCCAGTGATGCCGATGCCCTAACTATCAACAATAGCCTCATAGCCAATAATGGTGGGTTTGGGGTTGCTATTGTTGTATTAGCTGGAACAAAACAAACAACCATTAGCAATAGCACCATAGCCTCAAATGCTAATGGAGTTATAATTAGTGCATCTGGTGGAGCAACATCAAACAACACCCTAAAAAATACCCTAATTTATGGCAATGCTTCGGGTGGAATAACTACAATTGATGCTGGCACAATAAATAATACTATCACATACAGCTTGGTGCAGGGCGTAACCACAGGTACAGGCAATTTGAATGGCAATACGGTTAATCCTCAGTTTGTGAGTCCTTTGGGCAGTGGTTTTGGTAGTCTTAGTTTAAGTAATTTGGGAGATTATCGTTTGAAAGATTCGTCCCCCTGCATCAACGTAGGCGATGATATAGGCGTAAGTCCCTTAGATTTGGACAGAAACCCAAAACCAAAAGGCGGCAAAACCGATATGGGAGCGTATGAAAGCAATGTGAATATGAACGAAATCATCAGCATCATCACGGGCAATTGGGAGAGCAACAGCACTTGGAATTTGAATAGAATACCCTTGCCAACGGATAAGGTAATAATGAACGGGCATCAAGTAACGGTAACAACCAACACCGCCAGAGCCAAGGATTTGGAGTATAAAACTGGGGCGATTTTGCGGTATTTGAGTGGTGGTGGGTTGCGGTTTGGGTTGTAGAAAAAAACGTTAAGCTCTGTCATTGCGAGCGTAGCCTGTCATTGCGAGGCACGAATCGGAGTTTCGAAAACCAATCTTTCGGATTGATGGAAGGGGTGTTTGAAACCTTTTGTCTATGGACTTTGTCATTGCGAGCTTTTTCAGCGAAGCAATCTGTTGGATTGATGAAAGGGTATTTGAAGTCTTTTGCCCGTAAGCTAACAGATTGCTTCGCTGAAAAAGCTCGCAATGACAGGGCAGATACACTCGCAATGATAGGGCTTGACGCATTTTTTCCTTAGTTTGTAGTACAAACCCACAAAATTCTCTAAATTTGATTTCTGATTACAAATCTAAAACAAGTCAAGAATATGAAAAAAATAGCATCCCTTCTTTTAATCAGTGGAATTATCACATTCAACTCACTCGGACAAGCAGTAGGTTTTCCAGACGGAATCACGGTTGGTACAGGCGTAACCATTCCCGCAGGAAGCACTTACAAAATGGCAATCGGCGGCGGAATTTTAACAGAAAAAGTCCGTGTAGCAACCAATGGAACTATGTTTTGGGCAGATTTTGTGTTTGATAAAAACTATAAACTACGTCCACTGTCAGAAGTAGAAAGTTATATCAAAGCCAACAATCATTTACCAGAAGTTCCTTCAACGGCAGAGGTAAATAAAAATGGAATCGACCTCGCTGAAACTCAGGCATTGCTTTTACAGAAAGTAGAAGAATTGACACTTTATGTAATTGAGCAAAATAAGAAGATTGAGAAATTGGAGGGAAAGGTCAGGAAGTTGAACAGGAAGAAATGATAATTAATGTGGTTCAACTACGATTGTATGGAATTACGGAAGCCTTCGGTTTTACCGAAGGCTTCCGTAAAGTACGAAATTGAAATCCTTTACAAATCGTAGTTGAACCACATAAAACTCCCCATCAGATTCAGTCTGATGGGGAGTTTTTGTTTTTCCTCCTAAAATATCCGTAATTTGCACCCAAACAAATCCGCATAACCTTGTCGATAGCTATTTTACATATTCCCCCAACCACAAAATCAGAAAGTCCACGATTTGATATTGAAAAATTAAATCAGTACATCCTTTCTTGTGAAATTTCAGATTCTTCTTTTGCTTGTGAAGTGTTGGACTCGGTTGATAATCAGTCGATTGCTTCTGAAAGATACGATTTTCCAGTACAAAAAGAACCCGTTTCGATTACTCAATATTTAGACTCCATCTACGAAACCCACGATTTTCTAAAATCCTTGAAATGGAAATCAGTTGAGATAATCATTGATAATCAGTCGTTTACTTTAGTTCCATTAGATTTATTCAAAAAAGAATATACCTCACGCTATTTACAGTTGGCAAAAGGTACGCTCATCACGGATAATGAGGAAGTGCATACATACACGCACGAAGATTTGGCAATGGTAAATGTATATAACTCTGAAAGAGAATTATATAATTGGTTATCAGACACTTACCCTTTGGTGGAGATGTCTTTCAAACACAAGACAAGCCAATTGATTGACTTTGGCGTATTTACGAGTAAAGCCCAAACAGCCTTTTTATATTTCGGAAATCATCATTTTACGATGGTCATTACCGCCAACGGTTCGCTCAAATTTTGTAATCGGTTTGCCTATAAAACTGCCCAAGATTTAGTCTATTACGTACTTTTTACGATGAATGAATTGGGCATCGAACCTGACGAAATCATCCTGAGATTAAACGGAAACATTACCGAACAATCAGAAGATTTTGAATTACTAAACCAATATTTACCTAACGTCAAGATGTAGTTTATTGGTTATTAGTTATTGGGGAATTGGTTATTAGTGAACTGGTTATCAGTTATTTATAACTAAGAAAATATCACTTTTTGATTTTACAACTCCTTGATAATAAGGGTAAACCAGTAACTAATAACTAATAACAATTTTTATGAAAAAAACAGCCTTCTTCCCAGGTTCATTTGACCCTTTCACCAAAGGGCATGAAGATATTGTATTGAGAGCCTTGCAGGTGTTTGATGAAGTTATCATCGGAATTGGACACAATGCTAACAAAGCACGGTATTTTCCGATAGAAAAAATGATTTATTGGATAGAGCAAACTTTTGCTGACAAACCTGTTAAAGTGGTGTCCTACAATGACTTAACTGCCAACGTTGCCAAAGATATGAATGCCAGTTTCTTGGTAAGAGGCTTACGGAACACAACAGATTTTGAGTACGAAAACTCTATCGCACAAGTAAACCGATATTTAGTAGAAAACCTCGAAACAGTATTTTTAATAACCTCCCCACATTTAGCCCCCATCAGTTCAACAATTATTCGGGATTTACATCGTTATGGAACAAATGTGGACGAGTTTTTACCCTATAATATTAATGAGTAACTGTTATAAACTTAATGAAAAAAATATTACTACTAATATACCTATTAATACAACTATTTCAGACACAAGCCACTGATATTCAAGACTCTACAGGCATATCTGAATCCAAATTCATTAACTTTTTCACTTCTTCCAAACACATCATTTCGCCCTTTGCTTTTTATATGCCCGAAACCGATATTGTGATTGGGGCTGGTATCAAACGGTTTTATCACTTCGGGGACGACTCCCTCACGAGGGTTTCTAATATAGCCGCATCCGTCCAATATTCACTCAATGGGCAGTGTTTATTGAGAAGTCAATATCAGATTTTTACGAAAAACGAAAAATATTATATCAATGGATATTTAGGGTATAGCCGTTTTCCGATAACTTTCTATGGCATTGGTAGTCAGATAGATATGTCTAAAAGCGAACCCGTTACTTTCAATTATTTTCGATTTGAAAATGTAACCGCTCGCAAGATTGGGAGGCATAGTTTTGCAGGTTTAGGTTGGCGATACTTTGATATGTTCAAGGTCAATACTATAGAAAATGGCATGATGGAAACGGGAAATATTGAAGGAAATAGAGGTTCTCGGATTTCTGGACTGAATATTTCATATCTTTTTGATAACCGTGATAATATTCTCACGCCCTCAAAAGGCGTTTTTGCACAGATGACCTACTCGATTCATGGCAAGGTAACAGGCAGTACGCATACCTTCAATCGTTGGCAATTTGATGGACGATATTATCTAAGACCGTTTCAAAGACGTGAAGACGTTTTAGCATTTCAAGGCTATGGATTTTTGACAGTTGGCGATGTGCCTTTTAATGAATTAGCCCAAATGGGCGGCGATATGATTATGAGAGGCTATTTTCAAGGAAGCTATCGAGACAAAAACCTCTTGGCGTTTCAGTCAGAATATCGTCTGCAAGTCTTAAACCGCTGGGGAGTTGTGGGTTTTGCGGGGGCAGGTAGCATTTCAAATGCGATGGGGAATTTTGAACTAAAAAACATCATGCCAAGCTACGGTGGAGGTCTTCGCTTCAAAATAAATCGTAAAGAAAACGTCAATCTCAGAATGGATTATGGTTTCGGAAATGGACAGCAAAATGTGTATTTTTTTATTGCGGAGGCGTTCTGATTACTGCCTATTTTTTCAAATATTTATTCAACTAAGTAGGGGTTAGGATTTAGTTGTTAGGGGTTTTAGATATAACCAATTGACAGTCAAATGATTATAATTTATCCAAACATAAACTAATTAATAACGG
>JAYUOX010000150.1:0-4874 GCA_043760595.1 Cytophagales bacterium | reverse complement strand
TATTGTCTGATTTTGACATGGATGCCGATAGTGGTTTAGTTTTTACCGCTACTAAAAATACAGAAAATCCCATCGAAATTCTTGCATTACATCAAGCTGAAAAGTTTGGTGCTACGGCTGTTTATTTTAGGCGTTTTGCGAATTCACAATCATCTGTTCCTCAAATCTACATTTATGACCAATCTTACGATTCCAATCAATTAGTAGAACTTCATCGGAAACTTTGGAGTAGTGGAACTGTACCTTTTTTTTATATTATTACTGATACAAAAGTTCAGATTTTTAGCTCTACAAAAAAGGCTGATATAAAAAATAATGAGTTGAAAGTTTCACCATTAGCTACCATTTTATTAATCAATAAAGCACAAAAAGATTATAATTATCAAAAATATTCAGCACGGCTTTTTGATAATGGTACATTTTGGGAAAATAAAGAAAATAAAGAACTCCTTGATTTAAAAAATAGCCCTTATCAAATACTTTTAGTAGGATTACTTCGTGCGAAAAAGCAATTAATAGCTCAGAAAAACGAAGTAAATCTAAACGAAAATACCATTAGTAAACTTCTGATTATGGGTTTATTAGTGAAGTATTTGGAAGAGAAACAAGACGAAAACGGAAACAAATTATTAGACATTGCCCGAGATTTTTACCATAAATTTTCAGATGCAATTCAGTTTACCGATATTCTACGAAATGGAAAATGTGTTGAATTCTTCGATGAATTATCAATAAAATTTAATGGTAGAATTTTTCTTCTAGATGATACTGAAAAAGAGGAATTAAGAAATGCTCATCTCGCTTATGTTGCAGCCGTCTTTGATTCTGAGATTGATATTCATGGTAATTATGGGTTAAAATTTGTTAACTGGGAAGGTATAGATTGGAAACTTTATTCATTCAATTATCTGCCCATTGAGTTAATTAGCGGTATTTATGAAGCATTCTTAAATAAAAAAGGCAAAAATGGTGTTGTTTATACTCCTCCATTTTTAGTTAATCTTTTGATAGATGAATGTATGCCTATTTATAAGGCAGAAGAGTATTTCTCAGAAGAAAACTTTAAGGTGCTTGACCCCTCATGTGGGTCAGGTATTTTCTTGGTAACTGCCTTGAAACGAATGATTCAATGGAAAGCCGTTATCAATTACAAAAAAACGGGTATCGTTCAATATCCTGAACCTGAGACAATTAAGAGAATTATTCGTAATAATATTTTTGGGGTGGATATTGAAAAAGAAGCAACTTTGATAACTATTTTCAGTTTGAGTATTGCTCTCTGTGATAAACTTTCTCCTATGCAAGTATGGGATAATCTTAAATTTGATGATTTAAGCGTAAACAATATCCAAACCAAAAATTTCTTTCAATTCTTTAATGAAACACCCAAAGAAAATTTTGATTTGGTAATTGGAAATCCTCCGTTTAATCCGCCATTAGAGAACAATAATAAAGGTTATTATAAAATTCTTCAAAAGAAATATAATATTGAATCTTCTTTCCCTATATATAACAATAATTTAGCAATACTATTTTGGGATAAGGCAATTTTACTTTGCAAACCACAAAAAAGCATTTGTTTAATTTTACCATCTGGAACTTGGCTCTACAATAATAATGCACTCGAATACCGAAAGCATTTTTTAGAAACCTTTGATGTAAAGAAAATCATTGATTTTACCCATTTGAGTGATGTATTATTTCATGGTTCGGCTAATGTAGCGGTTTGTGCAACCATTGCCCAAAACAGAAAACCAAATAAAGAGAATTTACTTCATGTTGCTATCAAACGCAACAATGCAACTGAAAAAAGAGCTTTTTTTGAAATTGACCATTATGATTTTCATTCGGTAAATTATGAAACAGCCTTGAATAATCAATATGTTTGGAAAGCAAATCTATTAGGTGGAGGAAGTAGATTATTAAGATTTATTAACCGATTAAGTAATTTAAGAAGCCTTGAAGAATATTTGGAAGATAAAAAAAATGTAAGTGGCTGGCAATTTGGTGTGGGATATGAGATTGGACATGATGATACCAAAAGTGAAGAAGAATTATTAAAAAGACAATATAATAATACAAATTTATATAAAAAGGCAGACTGGATTACTGATAAAAAGACTGTATTAACAGATGACTTTACTGAAAATGAAATTGGGTACTCAATTGAAAAAGAAGAATATTTTTCATGGCCCCGAAATAAAGAACTTTTTTCTCCTCCTCATATATTAATAAAAAAGAATTTAGGGAAAGAAAGAATACCTATTATTTTTTCAGATGAGTACTTATGCTTTAAAGATAAAATCGTTGGTATTCATGCTCCAAATGAACAAAGAAGGGAATTAGAAAACCTGTATCATAATATTGAAAAACATAATACAACTTTTCGTTCACTTTTAATCAGTATCAGTGGGCAAGCTGGAATTACTTTCTCAAATACTGTTTTATTAAAAACGGATATAGTTAGTTTACCTTATCCAGAAGACGAATTAGATTTACAATTAAGCCAAAGCGAAACAATAGTACGAGATGATGTTTTGAATTATTTGATGAAGTCGGGACAGGATAGTAAAAACTCATTGTTAAATAAAGATGCCGATGAACCTGAAATTCTGGCTGAATTTGGTAAAGTATTTTGTAAAATATTAAACCCAATTTATGCTACTGAATCAATGGCTTGGCAAGTGGATTCATTTAAAAGGTTTGATAAATTAACCGTTTATGCTTTTCGTTTTGGGAAAATAACAAACGAATCAATCATTAATCTTGAAGGTGATTTCTCTAAAACTGAGCATTTAATCAATAATCAAACTCAGCAAAATACTCGAATTACAAGGGTTTTAAGAAGTTATTTACATCATGAAAATAATGATGTTTTGATTTTAGTTAAGCCAAATCTAATGCGTTATTGGCTTAAATCTGTGGCATTAAGAGACGCAGATGAAACATTTGCAGACTTAAAGCGTGCAGGACTATAAAACTCTATGATTGAAATTCCGTCAAACCAAGCTAATTTACCCTATAAAAACATTGGTAGTAATTCTTCTACAAATGGCTATGTTGATAAGTTAATCAACTTTTTAGAAGAGCATTATGCTACTTTCCCAAAGGCGTATGCTGTTTCGATAGATGAAAGCGAAGAAGATATTTCTGAAAAACTTTATCTGCATCTGCAACGTCAAAGTAGATTAACAGAAGCACCTTTTGAATTTCAGCCAGAGGCTCGGCAAAAACTTCCAAGTGTAAAAGGGCATAAGAAAAGATCTGATTTAGGTGTCAATCTTAACACTTTTGACATAAATATGGAATTAATTTACTGTATTGAAGCAAAGAGACTTCCAACAGGTAAAAAAGAAAGAGAGAAAGAATATGTTATGGGTGATGGTGGTGGCATACATCGTTTCAAAAAAAATCTACATGGCATGAACAGAACAGGTAATTTATTGGAAAGAAATGGAATGGTTGGTTATGTTCAGCAAAACGATTTTGACCATTGGCATGAAAAAATTAATGAATGGATAACTGATGAACCTACTTGGTCAAATACTGAAATTTTACAAAAAATAAATTTTGGGACAATTGCTAAATTAGAATCTTCTCACGAACGTATATCAAAAGACAATCTAAAACTTACTCATTTTTGGATAAATTTGTGTTGATAACTAACTTCAAAAAACTATGGAATCAATCATTAAAATATTAGACACTAAACTTTTAGATGATACTCTACCAAGAGAAGAAACGGTAAGAATAATGAAATTAGCAAGTATTTTAGATTGGGAAAGAGAAAAAGCGACAATTACACCAGAGAATATCGACCAAAAAATTGATGCTGCCAGACGACTTCAAAAGAAATCTCAATCGGGATTTGGATTATGAATTTACAGGAAATAGAATTGGTTGATATTCCATCTGACTTGAATTTGTTAGATAAATTCATCTCCGACATTAAAGAGCGGCTTTTTGGAGAAAAGGAACTTGAAAGAAAATATAGGCTTTCATTAATTGACCTACTGGAAAAATATAATGATAAAAAAGAGGCACTCATAAAGATGGAAGAAGACAAAAACAAAACGCCCGAAATGTTAGCACAAGAGGCAAAAGAAGATTCAGAAGCGGCTTACCGATTGCATAAAAAATTCCAATCAGGTCTTGAAATCAAAGCAAAATAAAACCCAAAAAGCCCACGCCAAAAACGTGGGTTTTTGTTTAACTTTATTCCCCTGTCTGACGTTACATTTAAGACAGAATATTTAAAAAATTACATGGCAAATAATAATAATTCAGACATTACTGGTTTCGACCACATTGAAATTCTCGGAGCAAGAGAACATAATCTTAAAAATATTGACCTAACCATTCCCCGCAATAAGTTAGTAGTTTTTACAGGAATATCTGGCTCTGGGAAGTCCTCGCTGGCTTTTGATACCATTTATGCCGAAGGACAACGCCGATATATGGAGTCTTTTTCAGCGTATGCTCGTAGCTTTTTGGGCAATATGGAACGTCCAGATGTCGATAAAATCAATGGACTTTCGCCCGTGATTTCGATTGAGCAAAAGACGACTTCCAAAAATCCACGCTCGACGGTTGGTACGGTTACGGAGATTTATGACTTCATGCGTCTCTTGTATGCACGGGCGGGCGAGGCGTACAGTTACGTCACGGGCGAGAAGATGATTAAGCAATCTATCGACCAAATTATTGACGTAATTCTGCAAGATTATCAAGACCAAAAACTCATTTTGCTTGCCCCCGTGGTGAAAGGTCGGAAAGGACATTACCGTGAATTGTTCGTTCAGATTGCGAAATTGGGCTACACAAAAGTGCGTGTGGATGGCGTAGTGATGGATATTCAACCAAAAATGCAGCTT
>JAYUOX010000149.1:0-4875 GCA_043760595.1 Cytophagales bacterium | reverse complement strand
AAAGTGGTTATATTCTCTTTGGAAGTGACCCGCCAGTAGTAACTCTTTTTCGATATTTGATAAATACGTTCAATTCTTGAAAAGCCGCCTTCAATGCGTGGACGATAGGAACGAACTGTAAAATCGCCTGTTGTTGCTTCTTTTATTGCCCAATTATTATCCGCATCTAAATAAGGCACTAACTCCTCCACACCTGAAAACATAAAACTGTCTTCTGTGGCAAAGGCTTCTATATCGTTTATATCTTTTGCATCAAAATAACGAGGCAGTTTTTTATCTGTTCTACGTTGAATAGAAGGCAAGTCAATGTCCCAACCGATACCAAATAAGCCGTTCCCTACACCTGAATTGTAGGATAGCGACATCTGCGGAGTAAAGCCATTTCGGTTAGGCGATAAAGGCAAAGGAATTGAAAAGGACGATGTACCATTGACAGGATTGACTTGAAACTTTTCATCAATGCCTATTACTGCCCCGCCACCTTTGGGCAACGAAATAGAAGGAATCTCAATAGCATTGGATTTCGTGGCTCGCTCTTGCGATAGTTGGGATAACGGTGTATCGTTACCTTGCTTATGATTTGTAGGTTTTTCTGATGCTTGGGGCATAATTGACCTATTTTTTTGGGTTAAAATTTTGTATCAAAATAAATCCAAAAAAATGAATCAGTCAAATATTTGTATAACGTATGATTTTAATCAATATGTCCAGTATTGCTATTTTGCTTTCTTATTTTAAAAATCTAAATCATCCAATAACTCAATAAACACCTTATCATCATGCTCAAAACGATACGGGTCTTCTTCAATAAGGCTTTTTATAATCTCAAATCCACCATTGGCATACTCTTCTAATAATTTTTTAAGTTTTGTAATTTCATCTTCTATCTCTTTTTCATCTAAATCTTCTATGGCATTCAAATCAATATCTGAACGAGCAATTAGTCCCGCTAATAAAAAATCTACTATATCATCTGGCTGCCAACTTCTAATTTCTATGAAAGTAGTCGTTTTAGTTCCTTCCGCAATAGGCGACCTTTTATTTAATCTAAGTCCTAAAGTCAAGGCATACATATATATTTCATAGACCCGATGAAAATTTTTTCCTGCTTTATATACAGTTGCTTCATCTGTCTTTCCTACATTAGAAAATCTATCTATAATTGATTCTCTATACTGTTCAGAGTAAACAGGATTTCTATCTTTTAGCCGTTTTAAAAATTCCATGATTGCTGTTTGTTATTTTATCGTTAATGCTTTTTAATTACTGTAATATTTGTCTTCAACTTAATACGACTCGCCCGGCTATCGCCTTGAAGAGACGGCGTTATCTGATAAACATTACCTAAGTCTTTAACTTCTGTAAGGAGGCGTTCTCTTAGGTTATGATTAGAGAAAAAATCCTTACTCATAATAATGCTTTGTTTATATACCTCATTCGCTGATTTACAAAATCCAATTGTATAGTTTTCACCAAAAATAGACATTGGTGCGTCTGTAATAAATGTATATAATTTTGTTGCCTCTGCTGATTTTTTTTCAGAAATAATTGCCATTATTACAGCAAGCTTGATAATGCTAATATTTGAAGCATTTAATTGAGCCAACTTATTTCCACGACTATCTTGATTTTCTGGAATATATTTCCCACTTGAATCCTTTACTAATTTTATAGCTCCTTGATAAGCGTTATTCTCTAACGTGATATTTTTAAAATGTTTATTGGCTTCATTTTCTAATCTCCCTATCAATCTGTCAAAAACACGCTCTCTTGTAGATTCAGCCACAAGCTTAAAATCATGGAGTAAATTAACCTTGTTTTGAAAAATATTTGGAGTTCGATCTTTACTAAGTCTTTGCAATTCTGCATCAATTTCAACAACACGTGACTCATATTTTATTAATTCACTCTTGGCTATTTCAAGGCTATTTCTATTCGTTGAAATTAAATTTTGCTTATCTTTCAGTTCATTTACAATTCCTTTTGATGTATCAATACTAAGAGCTGTATCTTCAAGCAAATTTTCTAAGCTTCGAGAAATTGATTCATAGTCTTGCTTTATTTCTTTTCTTCTTCGATCTTCTTCTCTAATTTCTTCATAAATTGCTATTATATCGTCATCAACCGATTGAACCCTACCCGACATCATTAATGTCCTTTCATATAAAAAGCTAAATTCATCTCTAAAATCGTGTTTAGATACTCCTTGATCTTGCTCATTTTTCAGTAAATTAGGGTCACTTAGTAATTCTTGAATTGCCATCCAAGCATCACTTTCTTTGGGTGCAGTTCTATTACAAACTAAACAAATCTCTCTTTTCAGCATATCTTCAACATAAATAGGCTGTGGCACATTAATAGGTAGTCTTGTCTGCATTTTTTGGTCTGCATGCTTAGCCAACAAGAATAAATTTTCTTTTTTTAAACGCTCTTTTTGATAGTCTTGAAACTTTGCAGCATATAACTTAGCCAAATGTCCAGAATTTTTAAGAACCCATTTCCTATTAAAAAGACTTCTATTAAGTTCTATGTTCTTTTTCCTGTAATCCTCCTCTTTTTCTTGCAATACCTTTAACTTTTCTTTCTTTTCTTGTTCATATTGTGAAATTCTTGTAGCATCATCAAAACTACTTATAATATCTTCTTGACGTTTTTCTGCTACATTAAGATTTTCTTTGTACTGACTCATTTCCTTATTACATCTGTCAATTTTTTCAATTAACCCAGTTTTTTCAATTGACAATTTTTCGCTTTTTGTCGAATCGGTACTATTTCTTTTTGTTTCTCTTTCTAAATCTTTAACTGCATCATTATAAGCCAATTTTGCAATATCTATTAGCTTATCATACATGCCTATATCAGAAAGTACATTAATTGCATTAAGTAACGATTCATTTTTGGAGAAATCAATTAGTTCATTAACAGATTCACCTTGAAACCACATATAAGGACGTATTTTCGTTGGTAGAATTTTATCTTTCATCTTATCAATTTCCTCTACATCCGAAATTAATTTTTTACTATTGAATGGTCTGTCTTGATAATAAACAGACAATGTGGAATCAGAAGGAACAACCCAAACATCTTCGTCTTTCTTGGTTATTTTGTATGTTCTTTCAAATGTAATCGTTTCAAAACTTTCTGGATCTTCGAATACAGAACGAACCATTGTTTCAACGGTATCATTAATACTACTTTCAAACTTGGCTTTATCCGATACAAACTCTTCACCAATAAATTTTGTATCTTTAAATTTATTGCTTGCGGTATGAAAAATTTGATTGTACAGTACCCAATAAAAGGCATCATAGAGTTTACTTTTACCACCACCATTGTCACCAATGATTACATTTAATCCATTAGTAAACTCAAATAGATTATCGCTGCCAGAATAGCATTGAAAATTGCGTAATTCAATAGATTTTATTATCATGGTTAAAGCATTATTTGTTAAGATATTTATTAAGAGCTCGGGCTACTTCCGCTGAATCTGTCTCTTTTTTCAATTCGTCAATACATATTTTTATTACTTCTACTATTTTGTTAGAAGAAGGAGTTTCAATAGAAAAGGTCTCTTTTTCTGAATCAGAAAAATACTTTTTTTCTATGAGTATAGGGTCTGAAATAAACTCTTCGAATAATTCTTCTTTTTTCATATTGTTCTTAGTTCATTTTTAATAGTAGCTAAATTCAAATCATAATAATCACACACTTCTTGAAATACCTTATCCGTTTCAAAGGGATTAATAGCCAAAGAGGCAAAGTACATAACCCTTTCTAATTCCTTTCTCACTAAACTACGTTCAATTGTATAGGTATCACTATGTTTACTAAACTTACTAAAATCAGTAATTACTACCAAATCATGAACAGTAGCTATATGTTTTTGGGGATGTTTTCTAAGGATTCTACCTCTTCTTTGAATAAATTGTCGAGGATTCCCTGTACTTGAGCAAAAAATAGCAAATTCAGCACGGGGTATATCAACACCTTCATCCAGACACTTCATAGACGTTAGAACATGAATGTCAGCATGTTCAAATTGCTTTAAAACCTCTTGTCTATTAGAAATTTTACTGATAAAATTACTAACATGAATGCCGTTATCAATTCGATGTATTGTTTCACAATACTGATTAATTAATCTGAGTTCATCTTCATTTTCACTAAATATATCTCCATCATTACTTTCAAATCCCTCTGGAACATAAACTAAAGTATATTTTAAATTACCTCGTTCAACAAATTGCTTATGAAGAATTTTGTCCGTTAATGCAAGTTTTCCTTCCGCCTTATGGATTATTCTCTTTCTTTCTAAAAGGAGTATTGTTACGTATTCACTATCTTTATATGCACCTTTTTCAAAATCATAAAATTGCATTAACTTCTTCGTTATCGCCTGATATTTTTCAAACTCTGTAACCGTGAGTGTGACAATATGTGGATAATAATAATACTTACACAAAATGTCTTCATTTATAGCCCTTTCCATTGAGAAAGAATAAGTATAAGGTTCTTTATCACTAAAAAATGACTCCATTATTGTACTACCTTCAGGGTCATAAACTCGTTTAGGCGTAGCGGATAAACCTATTCTTTTTTGTAATTTTATGTTTCCTAATATTTCTACAACCCTTGGCGATGCTATGTTGTGTGCTTCATCAGCAATAATTATCGTATCAAGGGGAAATCGTTGTAAATAACTCTGAAATTTTTCTCTTGCAAATGATGTATATGTGGCAATAGCTACAAAACTTTCATCTTTTAATCGCTTGGTAAATGTTAGTTTCGATGATAAGGTTTCTTCCCATTCATTCTTAGACGAAATAGTTATTATTTCTTGGAAATTGAACTTTCTTACTTCTTTTTCCCATT
>JAYUOX010000148.1:0-14659 GCA_043760595.1 Cytophagales bacterium | reverse complement strand
ATAATTTCGACCTCAAAAAAGCTCAAAAAATTCTTGATAATGACCATTCTGGATTGGAGAAAGTCAAAGAAAGAATCATTGAATATTTGGCGGTTTTGAAGATGAAGGGCAACATGAAAGCTCCGATTTTGTGTTTGTATGGACCTCCTGGTGTGGGTAAAACTTCGCTCGGAAAGTCGGTGGCAAAAGCGTTGGGTCGTAAGTATGTGCGTATGGCTTTGGGCGGTTTGCATGATGAATCCGAAATTAGAGGACATCGTAAAACCTACATCGGTGCAATGCCTGGAAAATTGATTCAAAATATCAAAAAAGCGGGTTCGGCAAATCCTGTTTTTATACTTGATGAAATTGATAAAGTAGGTTCAGACCACCGTGGTGATCCATCATCGGCATTATTGGAAGTGCTTGACCCTGAGCAAAATAGCTCGTTTATGGATAATTATTTAGAGGTTGAATATGACCTCTCGAAGATATTATTTATTGCCACCGCCAACTCATTGGATACCATTCATCCTGCCCTCCGTGACCGTATGGAAATCATTGAAATCAGTGGTTATACAGTAGAAGAAAAGGTGCAAATTGCCAAAAAACACCTGGTTCCGAAGCAAAAAGCGGAGCATGGGTTAGACAATAAAACCCTCACAATTACTGATGCTGCCCTACACAAATTAGTGGAAGGTTACACTCGTGAGTCGGGCGTTCGGAAGTTGGAGCAACAGATTGGGAAATTGATTCGGAAGATAACAAAATCCATTGCGATGGAGGAAGAATATCCGAAAACGATTAAGCCAGAAGAGGTTGTGAAACTGTTGGGACAAGAGATTTTTGATAAAGATTTATACGAAACCAATGACACCGCAGGCGTGGTTACGGGCTTGGCTTGGACACCCGTAGGAGGCGATATTCTCTTTATCGAATCGTTAATTAACCGTGGAAAAGGAGGCGTAACGCTCTCTGGACAATTGGGCGACGTGATGAAGGAGTCGGCAATGGCGGCACTTTCATACTTGCGGGCTCATGCGGAAGATTATGATATTGATTACCGAATATTTGACAATTATAACCTTCACATACACGTACCCGCAGGGGCTGTGCCAAAAGATGGACCATCGGCGGGCATAACCATGACTACTTCCATTGCTTCGGCATTGACTCAACGCAAAGTAAAACCTCATTTAGCGATGACGGGTGAAGTAACTTTACGGGGAAAAGTATTGCCAGTTGGAGGGATAAAAGAAAAGATTTTAGCGGCTAAACGTGCTGGTATTAAGGAAGTTATCCTCTGTTATAAAAACCGCAAAGACATCGAAGAAATCACGCCATCGTACATTTCTGACCTAACATTTCACTACGTTGATTATGTTGATGAAGTTTTGAAAATTGCTTTGATGAAGGAGACGGTCTCTAAGCCGATTAAGTTTGTTTTTCCTGAGGAGAAAAAGGAAGTAATTTTATAAATTTACAAAAGTAAATAACAAAAAAGGGATTAGGCTATTCTCAAACCTAATCCCTAATTCATCTAACAGGAACGCCTACCGTCCCTAAAACCTTACTTAGGGTCAAGTCCTTTCTCAATTCTAAACAAACAATCCTGCAAGTGATATTTGCTCATTTTATCAAGCGTTGGCTGGTTCAAGGCATTTTTTATCTCATCTTTCAACGTCAATAAATGCCCACGAGTTACCGAAGTTATATCTGTTTTGCGTGGATCTATAAACGATATAGACCCTCCAAAAAGGAAACTCAATGACTGCGAAGCAGATGTTGATGAGGGATTCAATATAGAAAGCATTTTCTCGACATAAATTTTTTGTAAATTTCTCCTCGAAGCATCAATGATTTTACGTGTACGCAACTCCGACCAGATAGACGAGCGTACATCCGTGAACATTTCGTCTAAACTATAAGAGGCTGTAAACTTGGCATTTGTCTCAATAAAACGCTGCATTCTGTCGTTGGTAAACAGATTGTTCAACGTTCCTTCTTGAATACGACTGATAGCGTCCACACCTTGGTCTGGGCGAGTTTTTGCCATAATTTTTTCATCCATTAACCACGTTGGCGTGTCAAAAACCTGACGATTTAACCACGAAACAGCATCTTTCTGAATATTTCTTGGTGTTGGTTCATATACCGAACCTTGTTCATCCATCGTTTTGGGCGTTTCATAAACACCACCTACATTTTTGGTAACGTGTCCTACATAGCGACGGTATTGACTCACAATTTCAGCATAACCTTCCGCCAACATATCATAATCCTGAGCTTCTTCTTTTGTCCAATCAATCAGATTTGGTAAAATTCTTTTCAAATTTTTGATACCATAATCACTCGCCAACATATTATTATCCCCCAAACATTCCGATTGAGACCGTGGGTCGTAAGAGTTAGACTCTGTTCCAAACCAAATTCTTGGATTTTTGGCATATTCAGAAATATATTGCTTATTCAAGAACTTCTGATCGTCCTCAGCCGTTGCTCCTTCGAGGGTTTGATACGCCCATTTTACTGCCCAAATATCATATTCGCCAATTCTTGGATATAAATCTCTTACGCCATCTTCTGGTTGAGCTACGTAATTAAAACGAGCATAATCCATAATAGAAGGCGTGTGTCCGTGTTCAGCAATCCAAGCTGGATTACGCAAATTTTCTACTGAAACAGTCGAACTTGAACCAAAATTATGACGTAGTCCAATGGTATGTCCTACTTCGTGCGAGGACACAAAACGGATTAAATCGCCCATCAGTTCATCGTCAAATTTGTTCTTTCTTGCCCTTGCATCCACGGCAGCACCTTGGGTCATGTACCACTTTTTCAAAAGTTTCATCACGTTATGATACCAACCAATGTGGCTTTCCATAATCTCACCTGAGCGAGGGTCACTCACATTAGGTCCGTAAGCGTTTTCAATATCCGAAGCAAAGTAGCGAATCGCTGAATAACGAGCATCTTCCAAGCTAATTGTAGTGTCTCCATCTGCCAAAATTTCCCCTCTGATGGCATTTTTCCAACCAGCGGCTTCAAAGGCTTTTTGCCAATCGTCCACCCCTAATTTCAAATATTTTCTCCATTTTACAGGCGTTGCAGGGTCAATATAATACACGATTGGTTTCTTTGGTTCAATCAACTCACCCTTTTTTTGTTTGGCGGCATCTTCGGCATTTTTGGGTTCTAAACGCCATCTGACGGCAAAAGTACGTTCTTCTGTACGTTGTCCACCATCCTCAAAAATAGTATAACGATTCGCAAAATAACCAACTCGTGGGTCATAATAACGTTGCTTCATGGGCTGTCTCGGTAAAAGAACCATCGACGTATTCAATTCCATCGTAACGACCCCTGACGCAGCGATGGCAGGGATATTTACCGACGGAATCGGACTTGGCAATGAAGGTCCAAACGAAGGCATTGGAGCCGACCCATTAAAGGTCTTTACGGTCTTAATTTCAATATTTATCGGAAACGATTTGATATTCTGAATATAAGAACGGTCAGCTGCTAAAGAAGTGATTTTGTACATTAATTTAGAAAAAGAAGACAATGAAATTATCTGATTATCGCCTTTAAAAAAATCGGTAACGTCAATCACGGTACTACTCTGTTTACTGACAGAATCTTTCTTAACTGCCTTAACGTCAAAGGCTTGTGCGATGGGTTGCACGTTAGAATTCTGAACGGCTTTGTACATTGGAGCCGTTGAATCCGTAGAAACATTAATGTACTGAATCGTGCGGAGAAAGATTTTATTATCTGGTCCTTTATCAAAATTAATGACCTGACGATTGAGTTGTTCGCCGCCATACGTTCCTGGGATTGTACCCGTTTTGGAGATACGAGTTACGGTCATTATCTCCCGACCCATCAACGAATCAGCGATTTCAAAATAGAATTTATCTTCTACTTTATGCACCGTAAAAAGTCCTTTTGAAGTCTTGGCTTTGTCCGTGATTACCTCTTTATAGGGTTTTGGACCTGTTTTGGGTGCTTCGGCAGGTTTTGGGGGTGTGGCAGACGGAGGAGGTGTTTTAGCATCTCCTTTCTTGTCTTGGGCTTGGGTTGTGAGGCTCAGAAAAGCCACCGAAGCCAACAACAAGGCTTTTGTAGTGATTTTTAGCATGATGAATAGTTTGAATTGTATTTTTAGTAGAACGAATTTAAGGAAATTTGGTTTGATTTAAAAATTTTGTGAGAAGGGTAAGGTATATTTTTTATCTATCCAGCAACCAACCAGTTACACTAAACCTTTCCGCAAAAGTTTCTGTAACCTCGTGGTCTAATTTTTCACTTTCAAAGCATACCAAACGACCCGCCAGAGGAGCAATTGTAGTAATTTTTTCAAGATTATTTTCTACAGAATAAATCAATAAATTCCCTCCATCGGCAGGAATCCAGTCGAGATTCAAGTAGTAAATTACCGAAAGAACTCTTCCTTTTTGAGCTTGGAAAGTATCACGGTGACGGCGATAGAATTTACCAATATCGTATTTGGCAAAATGGATTTCAGAATCCTTGATTCCCAGATAACAAGTTTGATTGAGGTAACTGACGAAGGCTTGATTTTTGTCTAAAAGTACCCTTTCCGCCAAATCTTCTGATTCATTTTCAAGCCACAGAATTTCATCGCCTCTGATTTGAGCAACCTTTTGAACTTCACTCTTTTTTCCAATTCCCGCTTCCTTGAATTTTCCTGCCTGATAGCGTGTATTAAAGGTTTTTAGTAGATTTTGGACTTCGTTTTTACTTAAAAAATCATCACAAACAGCATAACCATTCGCTAAAACTTCTTCAATAATTAACTCAAATTGTTGTTCCTGTACTGTCATTTCCCAAACAAAAACCCTTGTAAGTCCTGCGAAGACTTACAAGGGTTTTTGGGATTTTGGTAAAGGTAGGAAATTATTATAGTTTATCCGCAATCGCTCTATCGTTTGATAATCTCGGCACTTTATTCTGTCCACCCAATTTACCTTCTTTTTTCATATAATCAATAAAAGAATTTCGTGGTAATGACTTGATTTTCAGAGATCTAAGAATATTTCCAACTATTAAATCTTGGTAATAAACATTCAATTCTGCCAATTTTTGATTAACCTCTCGGGCGAATAATTCCAAATTTTGAGGTTCTCTCGAAAATTCAACCAACCATTCGTGATAAGGCAATCCGCCTTCGGGTGGGCTTACTTGCGGGGCAACGGTAAATTCTATTAATTCGGTTTCGGGTTGTTGTTGCATGGCAAATTTCATGGCTTTTTCCACCTCCTCTCCAATGACGTGTTCACCAAAAGCGGAAATAAAATGCTTGATTCTGCCCGAAACTACAATACGGTATGGATTTAACGAAACAAACTTTACAGTGTCTCCGATGGAATATCCCCAAAGTCCAGCATTAGTATTCATTAGTACGGCATAGTTTACGCCCAATTGGACTTCTCCAATATGAAGCCGTCTTGGATTCGGGGTAAAATATTCATCTGAGGGGATAAATTCATATAAAATACCTGAGTTCAATAACATCAAAAGTCCTTCCTCAGTTTGGGTATCTTGGTAGGCAATAAATCCTTCAGAAGCAGGATATGTTTCGATAGAATCTATCTTGCAACCAACTGATTCATAGAGCTTTGCACGATAAGGTTCAAAGTTTACACCTCCATAAACAAAGAGTGAAAACTCAGGAAAAACATCTTTGATTTTCTTACCTGTACGAGCCTGAATACGGTCAAAATACATCTGTACCCAAGGTGGAATCCCTGAGATGAGGGACATCGGTTTATCAATGGTCTCATCTATAATTTTTTCAAGTTTTATTTCCCAATCTTCAATACAGTTCGTTTCATAACTGGGCATTAAATTACCCTGTAAATACGCAGGCACATGATGATTGACAATACCTGAAAGTCGCCCAACGAAAATACCGTTTTTCTTTTCCATTTCGGGAGAACCAGAAAGGAATATGAGATTTTTATCTAAAAATTTTGAATTGCCTGTTTCATGCACGTAGCTCAAAAGGGCATCTCTCGCTCCGTTGATATGAAACCCGATGGATTCTTTAGAGATGGGAATGTACTTCACACCCGAAGTCGTACCCGAAGTTTTGGCAAAATATAATGGTTTTCCTTTCCACAAAATATCAGGTTCACCAGCCACTACTTTTTCGATGTATGGTTTGAGACTTTCGTAATCTTGAACTTGAACCGATTGTTTAAAATCTTGATAATCAGATATTTGGCTAAATTTATTATCTTTTCCGAAAAGCGTTTGTGAAGCATCCGAAACCAAAGATTTCATCAAATTTAGTTGCGTTTCAACGGCACGTTCTTCCCATTTTCGACGATTATTTACGACGAATGAGGCGAAAGGTTTAGCGAGTATGGAGCGGAAGGACATTTTTGAGTGTGGAGTTTTGATAAACAAAAGTAGTAAATTTTATCGCTCAAACCGATACGTAAGCCGATGATGAACTGTTACGCCATGTTCCAAAATCGCTTTTCGATGTTTGAGTGTCGGATAACCCGCATTTTGCTCCCAACCATAGTCGGGAAATTCTTTGGCTAAATTCTCCATCAAATCATCTCGATAGGTTTTTGCTAAAACCGAAGCCGCCGCAATCGACAGAAACTTACTATCACCTTTTATAATACAAGTATGTGGAATGAGGGGATAAACTGGAAAACGATTGCCGTCAATCAATAAATGTTCAGGTCGGATTTGGAGTTTATCAATCGCCAAGTGCATGGCTTTCATACTGGCTTTCAAGATGTTAATCTCATCGATTTCTCGGTTGGAAACCTCCGCAATTTCGTAGGCAAGAGCATCACGTATAATGTCCACACGCAACGTTTCACGCTGTTTTTTCGTCAATTGTTTTGAATCATTGAGTAATTTATGTTGATAATATTTGGGTAAGATTACCGCCGATGCAACCACTGGTCCTGATAAACAGCCACGACCCGCTTCATCCAATCCAGCCTCAATGAGGGTTTCGTTATAAAATGATTTGAGCAATGAGCTTTGAGCCATGAGTTGTTTTAATGGATTTCTTAATTAGTTTCAAAATTACTTTACCCTTAAAAGCCAAAAACTCGTAGCTCAAAGTTCAATTTTTAAAGCCATTCTGGCATGAATTTTGCTAATAAATGTATTGGATAATTATACATTTTTATAAAAAATACCGCCCTAATTGCCCATCAAAAATCCTTACTGATATGAAAAAATCTCCGAAATCAATTCATGGAACGAATATTGTCAGAACATACAAGGACTTACGATAATAATACAATGCCGAAGTTAAGAAAAATTGGACTTACCATCACGTTGGCGACTGCTCTTTTGAGTAATGTTTCTGCCCAACAAGTTAATCCGTTGTTGAATGATGCCCTGCGTCATTTTGAACTACGGAGTTTCCCGACTGCTATTCAGAAATTTGAAAGTCTTTTGAAAGATGGTTCTTCCACGCTTTCGGAGGCTGATAAACTCTCGGCTCTCTTGAAATTGGCGAGTAGCTATAAACAAGCCAAAGACGGAGAAAATGCCGAAAGAGTATTTCGTCAAGCGTTTGCATCATCTAATGAGCTGATGGGCGAAAATACGAAATCATACCTTCAATTCGCCCAAGTATTAGCTGAAAATGGCAAATTCAAAGAATCACAAGAATTTTACGATAAATTTAATACTTCGCAAGTAATTGAAAGTCAAGAAGTTAATTCCTTCAAAGCTATCAGTACACCCAAAGTTACGCAAGAAGTGAGTAGTGGTTTGAGTAATCTGAAAGGAAACTACAAAGTGGACTTTTTAGATTTCAATACTGCCAATCCAGAATTTAGCCCGATGTATTACCGTGATGGTATCGTTTATTGTTCAGGTAAAGGTTCGGGTACGAGTTTAATGAATGATAAAGGCGGGTATTTAGACTTGTTCTACCTCAATGACCTTACTCAAGTTCAAAGTCTCGGGAGTGATGGCAACGCCAAAAAACCCAAAAGAATTTCATCGGGTGGCGTAAAGTCTTTGGGAAATGATTATTATTCTCGCCCGACAGCAAATGACTCTAAAACGCTCAATTTCTTTGGTGGTTCAGATGAGGCAATTGTCAATAAAGTAAAAGGGCAAATCGCTGAATCTGAGATATTTAGCAAAACTTTGAATACGAAGTTTCACGAAGGTCCAGCTACTTTTAATAAAGATTTTACGCAAATAATTTTTACCAGAAATAATTACAACGCAGGCGAAAAAGGGGTAAGTGAAGACAATGAAATGAAGTTGAAACTTTATTCTGCCGAAAACATAAATGGCGGATGGGGAGAAGCAAACGAGCTACCTTTTAATGATGATGAGTACTCAACGGCTCACCCCTCATGGTCGAAAGATGGAAGATATTTGTATTTCGCCTCTGACCGTGAAGGCGGACAAGGCGGTATGGATATTTGGGTGGTTGAATACAAAAATGGTAATTGGGGAGAACCCAAAAACTTAGGAAAAAACGTTAATTCAAAAGGCGTAGAGGTATTTCCTTATGTAGATGATAAAGGACATTTGTATTATTCATCCGATGGATTTGGGGGTGAAGGTGGTCTCGATTTATTTTATGTAGAAATGAAAAATGGGGCTACCAACAACAAATCAGTAGCCTTGGGTGAGCCTTTCAATTCTCCAAATGATGATTTTGGAATCATTACAGACGGTAGTCGCAAAACGGGGTATTTCAGTTCAGACCGCAAACGTGGTGAAGACGATGACATTTATCGTTTCACTCGTGAAGCTGGAGCAGCGTATGATTGCCGTGAAATGACTGTAAATGTTTTTGACCCTGAAACCAAAGAACCCGTTTCCGATACAGAAGTCGAAATAAATACAAAAAGTGGAGCAACCGAAAAAAAGAAAACTGATAAAAATGGGACTTTAAAATTCTGTACGGGTCAAAATTTAGATTATTCGATGAAAATCAACAAAGAAGGTTACGTAACCAATTTTGTAGGATATTCAACCAAAGGGGAATCTGACGATGAACCATCAAGATTGGATGTGCCTTTGATGAAAGTACCAATCGTTGCTGAACCAGAGCCTGAGCCACAGGCAGTTATCGAAAAAATAGTAGTAACAAAAGCTCCCGCAGCACCCGTTTACAAGCCCGAAGCTGTAACGAAAAAGAAGTCATTGTTGAAAGGGGTCGTGAAAACCGAAGTAGAAAAAACCCCGATTGAGGGCGTTTTGGTAACCTTCAAAAACGATTGCGACAATACCACCCAACAAGTAATGACAGGTCCAGACGGGGTTTATGCCTTTAACATGACCGATGGTTGTGATTATACTTTGGAGGTTTCAAAAGATGGTTATGGAACAAATGTCAATAAAATCAAAAAGGTAAAGAAAGGTAAAGCAAAAGAGATTTCGTTGAATGCTGGACTTTTCAAAGAGGGCGACGTTTTGGTTACGATGGATAATATTTATTATGATTCAAAAAGTATTGCTATTCGTAAAGATGCTGCTCGTGAATTGGATAAGTTGGCTGCTACCTTACAAAAATTTCCTTCAATGGTGATTGAGTTAGGCTCACACACTGACAGCCGTGGTGATGCCCAAGACAATATGAATCTTTCTGAAAAAAGAGCCCAAGCCGCTGTGGATTATATCACCAAAAAAGGTGTTGATAGAAACAGAATGTTAGCGAAAGGCTACGGAGAAAGCGATTTAGTCAATAATTGTGTCGATGGTGTAAGTTGCACAGAAGTTGAGCATCAAAAAAACCGTAGAACTACTGTGAAGATTACTAAGATTAGAACAGAATAATAGAACATAATTTTTACAGAAAGCGAGCTAAATTTAATTTGGCTCGCTTTTTTGTTTTAATCTTGAACCGTAAATTTTATTGGCAATGTAAATCTTGAAGCAATGGCTTTTTTACCTCCATAATCTCTTGCAGGAATCCATCTGGGCATTAATCTAATCACTCTTAGAGCTTCATCGTCATACGCTTTTGCCAATGATTTTAGAATTTTGGGGTGGGTTATCCTCCCATCTTTTTCAACGATAAATTGAATATAAACTTTTCCAGTTACACAGATATTGTTGGGTGGGTATTTTAGATTTTTATGTAAGAACGCTTTTAATGCTTTATTCCCTCCTTTGAATTCTGGGTTAATTGGAATGTAGCATATTATTTCTTTATCATCTTCCACCTTTTGAGCGTTTATCGAAAATGAAAAATAGAGGGTGAAAAGTAAGAACATTAGCTGTTTCATATTTTAAACTATTTTTTTAGTTAAATATATAAAACAGGTTTTAGAATTCCAATTATTTACAGGAAATTATCGGTAATGTAAGAAATCAAGGCAGATATTAACAAACCAAATGGTAACAATACGAACAAAATAGTAACAATGAAAATGATAATCACTTTCCACCCTTCAAAAGCAAAAGACTCTTCTTCCGCTTCTTTCCTTAGTTCTTTAATAGATTTCTTTCCTCTGAATTTTATCCAAAGAAAAACCAATCCCACAAAAGAAACTATGGTATTTGAAATGATGTCAATTATGAGTTCAATTATCATTATTTCTCACTTTGACTTTCTTTTTTCTTTTGTTGTACACCTAAGAAAGTAGCCACTGCAAAAATAACGGTACACCCTTGATGAATCCAACTTGGCAAACCCAATATATCCGTAAAAGAGAATACAATATAGGCTATCACGAAAATACCCGCTATGGTAAAATATGCTTTTGATGTCATTTGATTAAGATTAAAAGTGGTTATTTCTTCTTCAAAATCCCCTCCGATAAAACTCGGTAAACTTGCTGATAATCAGGTTGTTGTTTCAAAAAAAGGAGATGTTGGTTAATGATTTTGTTATCGCCTCTGCGGGCGGGACCTGTCTGTACTCTGAAAATATCATCCGTTGCCATTGCCTTGCGGAAGGTTTCGTTGATGAGGGGTTTCAAAAGGTCAAATTCTAAGTCATTGTCTTTCACTATTTCCTGAGCAATTCCCCAAAGATGATTGGTAAAATTACAGGCAAAAACCGCTGCTACGTGCAGTGTACGCCTTTCTTCGGAATTAACCATGTAGGTTACGTCCGAAATATCTTGTCCTAAGTTTATCAACACTTTTTCAACATCTTCTTCCTGCGACTCAATGCAAATAGGAATTTCTGTAAAATTGACCGAATGATTTTTAGAAAAAGTTTGAAGAGGATAAAAAACCCCTGACTTTATCGTAACATCACTATTAATTCTGAGTAGTTCATCCAAATCTTCCAACGACTTACTGCCCGAAGTATGAATAAGCATTGAGCCTTCGGGAAGGACTAATTGCTTCACGACCTCAATCATTGAGTCGTCCGTTACGCACAGAAAAAAGACCGTTGCCTGAGACTTCGAGAAATTGAGATTTCGTTGTACTTTGGCATTGTACAGGTGCTTGGTGAGTTCTTCAGCATTTTTATTATTTCTACTAAAAACTTCTTCTACGCCATGCCCCGCATTTTCGAGTGCCTTGGAGAGATGCCAAGAGACATTCCCCGCTCCGATAAATGATATTTTCATTTAAAAATTTGTTCGTAAATATCTGATTTAAAGCCCATTGCAACAATTTTGTCGTTTTCAATGATAGGACGTTTTATCATGGAAGGCTTGTCTATCATCAATCGGATAGCCCCATTTTCATCAGTAGATTTCTCTTCGTCTGACAATTTTTTCCAAGTCGTACCCGCTCGATTGATGAGGACATCCCAAGGTTTTTGAGTAAGCCATTCTTGGACTTTTTCTTCTGAAATACCTACTTTTTTATAGTCGTGAAATTCGTAAGGGACGTTATTTTCCGAAAGCCAATCGAAGGCTTTTTTCATGGTATCACAATTTTTGATTCCGTAAACTTTGTACATGGTGATTGTTTTGTTCTAAAATTCAAATATAGCGTAAAAATTGGGATTATGGGGTTTGAGGGGTTGGGGGATTTAGGAAATTAGGTAATTGGGGATTGGAAAATTAGGGATTAGGTAGAATATTTTTGTTTTTTGGAACTCAAAATTCTGAATCCGACTTTTTCCAAACCCCCAAACTCCCAAACCCCCAAAATCACTATCTTTGCATTCAAAATAAAAAACAAATGAATCAAGACTTCAACAATCTCTCCGAAAAGCGACAAGGGCAATTAATGGCTTTTAACCGCCTTCTGACCATCATGGACGAACTCCGTGAGCAATGCCCTTGGGATAAAAAACAGACCATCGAGAGCCTCCGACATCTCACCATCGAAGAAACCTACGAACTGTCGGATGCCATCATGGAAGGCGATATGCAGGAAATCAAGAAGGAATTAGGGGATATTATGCTTCATTTGGTATTCTATTCACGCATTGCTTCGGAGACAAGTACCTTTGATATTTCGGACGTTCTGCACGGTATTTGCGAAAAATTAATCCATCGCCACCCGCACATATACGGCGACGTGAAAGTAGAAAACGAAGAGCAAGTCAAACAAAATTGGGAAGCCATAAAACTCAAAGAAGACGGAGGAAATAAATCTGTTCTCGGCGGAGTTCCTGCTTCATTACCAGCCTTAGTAAAAGCCATGCGGATTCAAGAAAAAGCCCGTGGAGCAGGTTTTGATTGGGAAGAAAAAACACAAGTCTGGGAGAAGGTAGAAGAGGAAATGGAAGAATTTAAAAACGAGTTTAATGTTGTTGATAATCAGGCAATTAACATAGAAAAAGCCGAAGCCGAATTTGGAGATTTATTATTTTCATTAGTCAATTATGCTCGTTTTATTGATATTAATGTAGAGACTGCTTTGGAACGCACCAACAAAAAATTCATAAAGCGTTTCAATCATCTTGAAGCTCGTGCAAAAGAACAAGGAAAGACATTACAAGACATGACTTTGGCAGAGATGGATGTCTATTGGGAGGAGGCAAAAAAACTCTAAAAAATAAAAAAATCCTAAACTTATTGTTTGAATATAATACGTTTAGGATTTTTTATGATAAGCCTCACAGACCTAAAACACCATTCCTTCCAAATCTCCAACCGAGACAACATACTTGGATTCGTTATTTCCCAAACGCACTTTCAAGTGATAATTTCCTCCTGCCAAATAATACAGAGGCTTCAATACACCTGTCTGAGTTGCTTCATTGTACTTATAATCACAAGGAATACCCATACCCGTTTCGGTTGTTAAAATTGGTATTAATCTACTATCCCCAGTTTTGATATGAATAACATTGTTTTCTTCGGTTTGTAAGCATTTCACCAATTCGCTTGGTGCTGGCATGGCTACAAGTGTAATTTGCACGGGAGCATAAATGATTGTTTTCTCAGCCTCATCTTCTTCCATGATACGGTAATATTTTATACCAACATTTGTGCGAGGGTCAATAAAAGTATATAATTGTCTGTCGTCTTGAATTGGCTCAACTTCAACCTCTTTCAGATCAAAGAAGGTCTCTTTGTCGTGGCTAATTTGAATGATAAAACGCTTGACTTTGTGTCCCGTTGGGCTTAACCATGATACTTTGACCTTATAGTTTTCATCAAGCACAACTTTCAAAGAAATTTTTGAGTTATTAATTGACTTGATGGGTTCTACAAAGGTTGGAAGTACAAAGGGCAAAATCGGTTTTTCTTCTCCCAAGAAATTAACTTTAAGATTTTTGTAGTCTCTCGTGGATAATATTCTGAAAGGCTTTGCGGGAATAGCAAGGGATGTGCTGACGATAAAAATCATCAGAGTGATATACGATAAAGTCTTCTTCATGGGTTTTGTTACTATTTGTATGTAAACAAATAATAACAAAACCTATACCAAACCTTATAAAGTCATCAAAATATTCTTAATATCTGCTCTTTGTTGATAGTTTTCATCAAAATGGACAAATTCCACTACACAATCTTTCCCAATAACGTAGGTTGCGGGTACGGGCAACATCCAATCGCCTTGCTGTTTTTCTAAATCAATTCCGTAGCCTTTGTACTTGGTTTTCATGTCCTCTTGGAGTGAATAAACTACTTTCCAGTCCTTCATTATCTTTCGGTCTTTATCGTAAATAATTGAAAATGAAGCCTTTGTTTTTTCTACGGCTTTACTGATTGATTCTTCTGGTTCGGGCGTAATGGCAATAATCGTAGTATTTTTAGTAGTAAATTCTGGCAAAGCCGTTTCCAATTGATTCATGTATTTGTTACAATATCCACACCAAGCCCCTCGATAAAACATCACAACAACTTTCCCTTTTCTTGTTAATTCCTTCAAACTAACCGTTTTACCCGAATGGTCTTTTGCCATAAAATCTGGGACTTTATCACCAATTTTAAAGGCAGTTGGTTTATTTTGTGCATACGTTGATAAAAAGCTAAAAATAAGAATAATGGTCAGTAGTTGTCTCATGAATTTGAATGATTTTTAGTTGAACAATGAACAAATGTCGATGTATTTATCTTAGAAGAATGTAAGATGGCTGACAAATAAAAAATTGTTTTCACAATTCATTTTTAAGCCTTATTTTTACATTATAAAATAATCTAATCGACTGATTTTGTGAATATTCCAAGATTTTTTTAAACCTTATTCATTATATCATTCAATCATTAAAAACCGATGACAACAGCAACCTTCACACTCGAAAGAGACCTTGAAATTTTTAATTTAATTAATCAAGAAGCACACC
>JAYUOX010000147.1:0-4908 GCA_043760595.1 Cytophagales bacterium | reverse complement strand
TATTAGATGTTTTCAATAGCCGCTATGATAATATCTGGCGGTTATTTTTCCTAATTTTTAGAAAAATAGACCCCTAATAAATGTGTATGTCTAAAAATATTTTAGGTAAAATTAAAATAGTGTTCTGACTATTTTAATTCTTTTCACGCATCAACTATACCTATCATTTCGCCAAGGATAAGCTGTGTTTGAGTAACCTCTTTCTTCCCAAAAACCCAATTTATTTTTGGGCATGAACTCGATTCTTTTTATCCATTTTGAGCCTTTCCAAGCGTAAAGCTGTGGCGTAATCATGCGTAAAGGACCGCCGTGTTCTACTGCAAGTGGCTGACCATCAACGGTATGACCCAAAAGGACATCAGGTTTTAGGGCTTCTTCCAACGATACATTTGTCGTGTAGGTATCGTACCCGTAACACATGATGTGCGTAGCGGTTTCTTTGGGTTGTACTAACGCTGCCAAGTCAATGAGACTTACGCCTTTCCAAACCATATCCAATTTTGACCACGTCGTTACGCAATGAAAATCAGACGTATCTTCCGTTTGGGGTAAAGCCATGAATTCGTCCCAAGTAAGCATGACGGGGTTTTCTACTTCTCCATCAATAATCAAACGCCATTTATCTAAGGGGATTTTGGGTTGATAGCCCAAATCAAGCACGGGCCACTTGGTCGTAAGTGTTTGACCAGCAGGTGTATTGGGCATTCCATGACGATTAGTTGGACCTTTTCCTTGGGGTTTTGCATCTGCCATCGAAGGCGTTAATTTCATCTTTTCCTCAAACCGATTTTTCAGTTTCATCCGTGCTTCGATGATGCGGTCAAATTTATTATTTTCTATTTCTTGGTTTTCCATATTCTTTGTTTTTGATATGGTTTTAACATAAAATCGGTTAGAAAAGTTTGTGATTTTGTTTACCCCAAATCCGTAAAATCAAAATTATCCTCGCCCACATTTTTTTCGAGCGTGTCAAGAATTTTCTCCACATTGTCATAAGGACCTGAGAAATAGTGCGGTCTGCCATCCATCCCGAATTCAAATTCTATCAATTCAATATCCTCAGTATCTTCTTCCAAGAAAAATTTGGACATACTGAAATCACTATCGGGCTTGAAACCCAAGTCTTCGGCGTAGGCAATTCCTCCATACACCCAGTTGTGGATGGTTGCATAGGTACATTCTTGGAACGTGCCAATACTATACGAAAACTCATCAATCAAATCCTCTAAATTTTCCATAGAGAGGTCGATTTTGAACGTGGTACTTTTGAGTCCCAGACAGTATTTATCAAGCATATAACTACCCAAAGCGAAGTTTCCGTTGGGTAATCGTCTAATGAGAATCATCGTGACCAAACCAGCCTCTTCACTGATTAAACACTTATAAAGCGGGCATTTACGTCCATTTTTAACGATATAATTTTTGCCGAATATTTCTTTGATGATGGGTTTTTTGGTTTTTTTGCTCATGGGGAGGGGTTTGTTTTTGTAAAAATAAGGGTTTGGAGAAGTTTTTATGGTTTATTTCTAATTAAAATATTTCGTAATGAAAAGTTCGATTATCATTCTTCAAAACCTCTCTTGACTTGATAAAGCAATCTCACATTATCCTCAACCGTATTTTTAAAATATTCAATCATGACAATTGCCATATTGCTATTGGGTGCATCGTTAGTATTGCGTTCCAAAATACTGATTACTCTATCTTCCAATTTGGGATTACGTTTGGCAATTTTCTTAATTTCTCTTCCCATCACTCTGGCTGCCAATTCTTTGAGGTCAAATTCTTCCTCTCCGAATAAATCGTTATGTTTAGACCAAATTTCCTCATCATACATATTAAAAAAATGATTGAAAATATCGCTAATGTCCTTAATATCGTCTCTTCGGCGTTCTGGTCTATCATCGAAAGCTATCATTTTCAGCAACACTATTCCTGGCAATGTACAAAATTTGAATTGGTGTTCATCTTCCAAATTTAATTCGGGTAAACCTTCTTCATAAATTTCTGTAAAACCTTGCAATGAAATATTCGTAAAGCCTATTCCGTTGGTTGAAACTCTACCATTTTCATCTTCAATCGCTCCAAAAGGTAATAAATCAATCTGAGTTCGTCCTTTCCAAATCAACACAAAGTTGTTTCTTTTATACGGAAAAAAGCCTTCTTCGTTGATTAAATGCTCTCTCAGTTCTTCATAAGTGGCTATATTGTGGATAAATACTGCAAAGTCAATGTCGCCCGTTGTCCTTCGAGGTTCAATTTTGTTGATACCACTCATCCACACATCACGAGCCACCGCACCTACCAAATAGAAATCAATCTTGAATTTGGCTAATCCTCTTTCCAGAGCGTACAACATTTCGGATATTTCGGGTTGTTGTCGGAGTTGATTATAGTTGAGTTTGTAGGTATTCATCGTAAATTTTTTGAGCGGTTTCTATACATCTTCTATCACTGATTGCCATTAAATCTGCATATACAACAAGTGGTGGAGCGGTCTTTTGTGTCAAGTTATCCCCTCTCCAAAACTTTTTATACACTTTCACATTTCCTTTTTCATCGGGAATCAGTTTATAATTTTTAATGAGCTCATTACGACTTTCATCTGTATATAACGTAAACTCGGCAGGGTGAAGATAATTGGTCAGTAGATCACCCGCAGGTTCACTACCCCAAACGGTTTTTGTAGTATCTAATGCCAAATTTTTCCATGCTAATAAATCATCTTCTTTCAAAAAACGGAATGTTCCGATACGTAAATTTGATTTTAAGTTTCGTACAAATCCATCCGCCCATTTCTTAATTAATGATTCAACATTAGTGAGTTTCAAGGTATTTTTATTAATTGATAAAATAAAATCCTCCTGTTTCAAACCTTGAATTATGTTGGTAATATTCCCGATTGAAGTACCTGTTTGTTCAGCAATTTGACGATAAGATTGATTAATTAAAGTTGAATCTTGGAGGAATTCAAACAATACTTTCAAACCTGTTTTAGTAAATGCTCTGTTACGACTATCATCTTCAATTTTCAAAGGTTCGTGAGCATCTATCCAAAACATTTTGTTATTTTCTTTCAAGTAAAAATTGCCGTTTCCTTCCAAATAAGCCACATTATGGGTTTGCAATTGCTTTTTAATGGCTGGCGGAATACGATTTGCTACCAACATAAAAGGTTTGAATTCCTCATTAAATTGATAGATTCTCGGCAAAGCCTGATTTCTTAATTCTCCTTTTATTTCAACATTATAAGTCGAAAAATCATTGGCAAATGTCAATGACAATATTCCATCCAAAATTAGCAGACCTTTTTGTTCCCAATGTCCCTTAATTTGAGTTGTTGCTTGAAGGTTATCAAGGGCTTTATAAATGATTGATGCTTCTTGTTTGTTCATTATTTTATAATGTTTACGAAAACGTGAACAAATAATATTTATGAACAAAGGTATGAAAGGAATGTTTATTTTACAAAATAGTTAAATTTTAGGAAGATAGTCGGGGGCTATTTTTAACTGCAAGTTTATTGTTAAAATCTTTTCGCTATAAAGTTGTTGCCAAATGGAAATTATTAATGGTTGTCATTTCGAGGTACGAATTGGAGTTTCGCTAAACTAATCTATCTGATTGATGAAAAGGAGTTTGAAAGCCTCTTCCCTTAAGTTAACAGATTGGTTTAACGAAACTCCGATTCATTACGTTCGCAATGACAGCCATTTATAGTTTTATAACAGCCTAATAATCAAAAATTTACAACCCCGCCAACTCCCGCTGCACCTCCTCCAAAGCCTTCACCGTTTGCGAAGTAACGGGCATATCGGTATCAACCAAAATATTAAAAATTGAACTGAACGCATTTTTAAGTTTGTTCAATTTGGCTTCGGTTTCTTTGGGTGGATTTTCTTTCAATTTATTGGTAATTTTCCGTTTTGCTTCGTAACAAATCATGGATAAATCGTGGATTTGCTTCATTTTCTCTGGACTGGTCTTTACTCTTGGGTCTTGTTTGATGGTGAAGTTTTGGGTATAAGTTTTGCCATTTATCGTCATTTTTGCGGTATAATTTCCTGCCAAAATCCAAGGCGAAGTTGGGTCGGGGGCGGTATCCAAGTAAGTTGCTGAAATTGGATACGAAGCTGGCTCGTCCAAAGGTTTATAGTGCATATCCCACACAAAACGTTGCGAACCCGCTTCGGCAGAAAGTATTTGCTGCGGACGAATCCAATACAAAGGAATATTCACGTCTGGAATCGTATAAGGTTTATCATTACTTGAAAATTTACGAACCGATTTTCTCGAAGCATCAAAAATTTCGAGGGTTACTTCGCCTTGGGGTTTTTCCTTTAAATAATAATCAAAAATGGCTCCGTCGGGCGGATTTTGTCCTGCGGCTTCCTCTTGCGGAACGGGCGTATCGGTATAGATATTCCAACGCACTTTATACGGGTTTTGTGGTTGATAAAAAATGGCTTCTGATTTGGCTAAATCTGCATTTATTTGACGGAGAAGCGTAATATCATCTAAAATCCAAAAGCTACGTCCATGCGTTCCAATCACTAAATCATCATCTTTTATCACCAAATCACGGATGGAAGTTGCGGGCATATTCAGGCGTAAAGATTGCCAATGGTCGCCATCGTCAAAAGAAATATACACGGCAGTTTCTGAGCCAGCAAACAACAATCCTTTGCGATTTGGGTCTTCTTTTACCGAATTTATTGGGTCATTGGGTAAGCCGTTCAACGTTTCTTGCCAAGTTTTTCCACCATCTCGTGTACGCATAATGTGTGGTCGCATATCGTCATTTCGGATGCGATTGACGGCTACGTAAGCACTATTTATGTCAAAATGACTGGCTTCAATCATCGAAATTTTCGACCATAACCAATAATTATTTTTCTCTCCCGAAGG
>JAYUOX010000146.1:0-1755 GCA_043760595.1 Cytophagales bacterium | reverse complement strand
TATAATCAATGGGCTATCTTTCGGGCAATTTTGTTTTTAGTAATTGCCCTAATTAGCTACGTAGTTTATCAAAAATTTAGTGGTGATTATGTTATTCTCGTTGTTATTATTGGCATAGTCATATTTCTATTTTCAGTAAACAAACATCTGAAAATCAAATACTTACGGGATAAAAACAGAATTTTATCTATTTTAAATGAAGATGAAATTAAGCGTTTGGATGATGTTTTTACTCGCACAGAAACGGGTGAACAATTCGCTGAACCCAACCATTTTTATGCTTCTGATTTGGATATTTTTGGGAAACAATCGCTCTTCAAATTGCTTAATCGCACGCATACTTATACTGGCAGTTCAACTTTGGCAAATTGGTTGAAATATCCATCTCAAAAAACTGAAATTCTCAATCGCCAAGAATCCATCGAAGAATTATCCAATAAAATTGATTTCCGACAAAATTTAGAAGCCTCCGCCATGTTGATTGAAGAAGTTTCTGAACCTACGCAAAAACTGATTTCATGGAGTCAAGAGCCTGAAAATGAGACGATTAAAAAGCCGCTTTTTCAGTACGGAAAGTTTCTTCCTTACTTCACCGTTGCCTTAATTTTAGCTTGGGCTTTTGAGTATATTCCTATTGGTTATCCATTATTGATATTGATATTTCATGGCTTTATTTTGAAACAAATTTACGATATTGTCAGTAATGCCCTCGACCAAACCATTCGCCTTTCTGGGACTTTAAAAGCGTACGCAAATTTGTCGGAACTGATTGTTAATGAGACCTTTACACACCAAAAATTTAAAGATTTACAGGTTCAGCTTTCAGAGGCAAGCCCTGCCATTCGAGCCTTGGAAGATATTTTGAATAAGTTAGGAAACCGTGCCAATCCGATTTTTGCATTAATCGTGGGCGTGCCTTTACTGTGGGATATTCAGTATTTTATCAAATTAGAAAATTGGAAGAAAACGCATCAAAAAGACCTTCCAAAATGGTTGAATGCCATCGCTGAATTTGAAACCTTAAACAGTTTTTCTGGACTGCGATTTGCTAATCCAGATTTTGTAAAACCTGAGATTTCAGAAGATATTATCTTACTGAAAACCACAGGATTAGCCCATCCAATGATTCGTAAAAGCAAACGTATTTCTAACGATATTCAGCTCATGGGCGAAGGTAAAACCATCATCATCACAGGCTCAAATATGTCAGGCAAAAGCACTTTTCAGCGAACGGTTGCGGTTAATGTTGTCTTGGCATTGGCGGGTTCGGTGGTGTGTGCAGAAGTGTTTGCGTGTTCATGTATGCAGGTGTTCACGAGTATGCGTACACAAGATTCTTTGGAGGAAGATACTTCGTCATTTTATGCAGAATTGAAGCGGTTGAAAACGTTGATTTTGGCAGTTGGTAGTAAAGAGTTGGCAGTAGGCAGTGGGCAGTTGGCAGTAAATAGTCACTTACCAATTATATACTTTTTAGATGAAATTTTGAAGGGAACAAATTCCAAAGACCGCCATGAAGGGGCGAAGGCTTTGATGTTGCAATTACACAAAACAACAGCTTCGGGTTTTATCTCAACACATGACGTAGAATTAGGCGACGAGTTTGATAATCAAGGCTTTGTGGAGAATTATAGCTTTTCTTCCGAGGTTGTGAACGATGATTTAGTGTTTGATTATAAACTCCGTTCGGGCGTTTGCCATAGCTTTAATGCGAGTATGTTGATGAAAGGGATTGGAATTGAGATGGGGTGAAAG
>JAYUOX010000145.1:0-14746 GCA_043760595.1 Cytophagales bacterium | reverse complement strand
TAGTAATTGACAAAAATCCAATCTTTTTACCGCCATGAAAAGAATTTGGGTAAAGCTAAGGAGTTTGAGTTCTCCTGAATTTTCAGAGAACTCAAACCGAAAGCCTTGATATAGCTGAACCAAATCTTTGAAAAATAATGTGGCGGAATTCTAATTAAATTCCTTTCTTGCAGATTTTCTCTGCCAATTTTATCCACAATTTTTCTCAGTTTTAAGTTTCAACAAACAATTCGTTTTCTGTTGTATAATTTCTATTTATGACCGTTTACTAATTGACAAAATTTTCCCCGAAGAAAGCAACAATTTAAAGATGTTGGCGGACGTTTTTAGAGGGCAATCTTCGGGAAAGACCTTACGGGGGTGGAAAGTTTTGCACGCTGCAATGTGTTGGCGGACGCAAAACAACGACAGCAAAGCTATCAATTCCAGAACCGTATTACCACAAAGGAGGTGGGATAAATTGACCAAGAGAGTTGGCGGACTTTCAAAATTCAAAATCCCACCCACCCTTTGTACTCAGACCTTAAAGATTGTAATCCTTACTTTAATAAATTTTTAATAACTCATACCCATAAATACGACCCTGACTTGTCATAGACTTTTCAGGGTTTTTTTGTGGGTCAATGGCACGCAGATGAGACTCGCCGTCCGCCTTGATGCTTCGCAACGCAGATTTTCGCAGATTTTTTTGACCGAATAAATCTAAAATATTTTTCCTTAATACTTAAAAAATCCTTGTAATCATCAGAATTACACATAAATATTAGACCTTCCACTTTACAGTTCAAAAATCTGCGAAAATCTGCGTTGCGAAGCATCTGCGTTATCTGCGTGCCATAAATCACTCGAAGTCTTTTTTATCTTGATTTACGATTTGTCCGTCGGCTAATTCGATGGTTCGGTCGCTGGCTTTGGCGAAGTCGTTGTCGTGGGTTACGGCAATGATGGTTTGCCCAAAGTCTTGTGAAATTTCTTTGAAAATATCAAAAACAATGGCTGAGTTTTTACTGTCGAGATTGCCCGTCGGTTCGTCGCCCATCAGGATAGCAGGGTCATTAATTAATGCCCTGGCGATGGCTACACGCTGTTGTTGCCCACCACTTAGTTTGGAAGCAGGTTTCAACGCTTGGTCTTCCAAACCCAATATTTTCAGTTTTTGATACGCTCTTTCTTCAATTTCTTGGTAAGAATATTTACCCAATTTACGAGCGGGAATCATGACGTTTTTCAAGCAAGAAAACTCTGGAAGTAGATAATGAAATTGAAAAACAAAGCCAATATGCTCGTTTCTGATGGCGGCTAATTCATCGGTTTTTTTACCCGTAATTAATACATTTTTTATGTATAATTCTCCTTCATAAGCCGTATCCATCGTGCTTAAACAATATAAAAGCGTAGATTTTCCCGAGCCGCTTTTACCCACCAAAGTTAAAAATTCACCCTCATAAGCCTCAAAACTCACATTTTGAAGGGCTTGAAATTTTACTGGCTCATAAAAAAACTTACCTATGCCTTTTGTGCTTAAAACTATTTTATTTTTTTCCATTTTCTTATTGCTACGAATGCACGAATAAATTTGTCTTTTTGCTACGAATGCACGAATATTGTTTTTTGTCATTTGTACACGACTAAATTTTAGAAAACATTCGTGCATTTATAGCAAAAAAATATTCGTGGCATTCAATATTTATTTTCTAAAAATCTCCACTGGGTCAATTTTTGCGGCTTTTCGGGCAGGAAAATATCCTGCACAAAACGTAATAAAAAGTCCTAAAACGCCACTTCTGATGAATAAATTCAATTCAAAACCTATTGGAAAATACCCCACAGGTCCACCCATATACACATGAGACATCACAAAAATTAGCCCCGAACCCATCATCAAACCAAAAGTTGTTCCGATAAAACCCATGATAACTGCCTCCAATACAAAGATTTTTATTACGTCACTGCCTTTGAAACCCGTTGCTTTCAAAATAGCGATGTCATTGATTTTTTGCATAATCGTAGAACTCAAAATATTATAAATTCCAAAACCTGCCACAATCAAAATCGCCATTGAAATTGCACCCATCATAGTGGCACGGGTTTTATTTCCACTCAAAACATCCGCATTGCTGGTTTTCCAATCCTCTACGGTATAGGAAGTAAGTTGTTGTAATTTCTGGACATAAGGTTCAGGATTTTCAGCATTTGGCGTATTAATAAAAATCGTACTCACAAACGAAGGTCCTTCTTTGATAAATTGCTGTGCCGTGCTGATATTTACAAACGATTTTGCATTGTCGTTCATGCTACTTCCCGTTGTGAAAATCCCTACAATTTTCATCACCTTCACCACCCCAAAAGAAGAGGTTATGGTGATGTTATCATTAACGCCTAAATTCAATTTTTCGGAGATTCCACTGCCGATAATTATGCCGTTTAAATTGCCTTGAAGTGCCTCGGTTTTGCCCGCCACCATATATTTATTGGTATTAAACATCTGCCCATATTCAATCATATTTACGCCATTTCCAGACCCTTTAATTTGGGCTTTTCCTCGGTTATAAAAAGCATCAAAATTAACCTGAAAAATGGCATTGGTGACGTAGGATTGGCTTTTAATCGTTGCTAAAAGTGCTTCTGGGTTAATGATTTTTTTCGATAATGTGGTGATTTGCGGATTGATAATTACCCGAATACTATTGGTATCTTCGGTGGCAAAAGGTTGACTAATTTCATCGTTTTTATAGATTTTAATGTGTGCATTATTCTTGAAAATTTCACCCGTTGAATAGGTCGTAAAACCTGCATTCAAGGAGTTCATAAATAGGTAAATTCCTACGCCAATCGTAACTCCCAAGGCAGCAACCATCGTCTGTTTTTTACGAGTGATGATGTGCGTTAAGGCAATATCTATGTTTATATTTTTCATTGTAATTTTGTTTTGCTACGAATGCACGAATGTTTTACCTTCTCTCTTAATAGCTTATTTTTGCCACTAATATTTTATTTTCTCTCCTAATGGCTTGTTTTGCCATGAATGCACGAATGTTTTACTTTCTCTCCTAATGGCTTATTTTTGCCATAAATGCACGAATGTTTTATTTTTAAACTTAAAGTAAAATATTATTAACTTACTTATTGCCACGAATACTGTAATTTCACTATTCAATCATTTAATAACTTAATAACCACTCATTTATGACTAATATAATTTTAAAACAAGAAAGTTATACGCTAATGGGAATATGTATGGAAGTCCATAACCAATTAGGTGCAGGATTTCTTGAAATTGTGTATAAAGACGCTCTGGAATACGAATTAAAAAGAGCTGGAATTCCTTTCGAACGTGAAAAAATGTACGAAGTTCGATATAAGGATATCATATTACCACACAAGTTTTATGCAGATTTTGTTGTATTCGACTCAATTATTCTGGAAGTGAAAGGCGTAAATGCAATAAGCGATTCAGCAATTGCACAAGCCATCAATTATGTTAAAGTTTCCAATAATCCCCTTGCGATAATTGTAAATTTTGGGGAATTGAAGCTAAACTATAAGCGAATTGTACTTTGATAATGGTTTGCCACGAATTCATAATTTATTTGCTACGAATGCACAAATATTAGCCAAGAATGCACGAATAGTTTTTCTTCTCGTAACCAAAAACATTCGTGCATTCGTAGAAAATCAAAATAAAACCATTCGTGCATTCGTAGCAAATCAAAATACAACCATTCGTGCATTCGTGGCAAATCAAAATAAAACCATTCGTGCATTCGTAGCAAATCAAAATAAAACCATTCGTGGTAAATCAAAATAAAACCATTCGTGCATTCGTGGCAAATCAAAATACAACCATTCGTGGCAAATCAAAATCGTGCATTCGTAGCAACAACTACTTGAATTGCGACCCCACTTCCGAAGTCACTGTTTTATTGGCTGCAAGGTTATCTGTAATCAAAACCGTATTATCCGAAATTCCACTCAACACCTGCACCCAGTCACTACTGGCAAATTTTGTGGTAATTTTCACTTTCTCTTTCTGACCTTTTATCTGAACATTTCCCCCAAAATCCACAAAATTTCGAGGAATTAGAAGAGCATTTTTGGTTACTGCCACCGTAATATTTGATTGTAATTGGGTATTGACAATCGTAAAATCCAAAGGTTCGTTGAACGTAATTTTGCAGATAAAAGACTGCGTAGCATCATCAAAAGCAGGATAAATCTCTGCAACGGTGGCTTTATACGTCTTTTCTTTGTTGGTATTAAGTTGAATCAAAGCCTCTTGCCCCAATTTTATTTTACCGATATTACTCTCATCAATATTCACTTTTGCGTAAATATTGGCAGGTTCACCAATTAAGGCAATGGCTTCTCCACGGGTTACATAATCACCAATTTGCTTATACTTTTTAAAGACTTTCCCGCTAATAATTGCCTTAATTTGATTTTTATTTGAAGCTACGTTGTTGACATCTCTTGCAACTTTGTTACTGATAACTTGTTGGTTAGCCTGAATTTTTAATTGTTTATAATTTTCTAACGAACTTTCATAATTAGATTTTGAAGTTTTATACTGTAATTCAGCATTTTCAAAGTCAATTTTTGCTACACTATTACTTTCCCACAGTTTATGATAGCGTTGATATTGCACAAAATCTTGCTCCATCTTTTGCTTGTTGATTTGGATAGAATTTTGGGCTTGCAACAACGCAGGAGCATTATTTTGAGCATTATTCTGGGCAATATTGTATAATTCTCTGGCACTTTCTTGATTTAAACCACTCTCTTTATTGTCAACAATTGCCAATATTTTACCCAATTTTACTACATCCCCTTCCTCAAAATTTGCCGCTAATAAATACCCGTCAATTTGGGCTTTGAGCGTGTATGTATTTTTAGCCTCCAAAATTCCAGAAGCAAAAACGGTTTCAATTACGTCTTTTCTGATGGGCATAGTTTCTTCGGTTTTTTTACCGCAAGATGCCAAGAGAAGGGCTGAGACTATTGTTATGATGAATTGATTTTTCATTATTTTACGATTTATTATTTGTGCCACCAAGGCACGAAGACACTAAGTTTTTTATTTTTCTTTTTGTGACTTAGCAACGTATTAATTAAGTCCCCTCAACTTCCCGAAAGTTCTTTCTACTTTCGGGAAGTTCACTTTTCATGAAAAAGCCTTAATACCTACCTAATTCTATTATTTATATCAATTTTAGCTTGTGCCAACGAAATACTCACTTTTGAGGAATTGAGGCTATAAATTGCGTTCGTCAGAGTATTAAAACTATTCAAAACACGATCAATACTGATTAAGCCTTCGTTGTATAAATTTATATTTTTGGCGTATGTATCTTGCTGAATTCCTGCGATTTCAACATAACTTTTGGTCTGAGAAATGGCTTTTTCCCAATCATTTTCCAATTGTTTTGTGGTTAAATTAGCCTTTATTTGAGCTTGTTCGGTATTCTTTTGAGCCAATTGATAATCAAATTCAGCCTTAAATTTATTGGTCAAAGTATTGGCATTAGGGAGCGGCAAATTAAGTCGTAAACCCAAATAATTACTCGTAATCCACCTACCTCCCAAAACAGTAAAATCGTTATTAAATTGATTGAAAGCATTATTGAAAACAAAAGAAATGGTTGGAGCAAAAGCTTTTTTAGTTTTTTGAATTGTGGTGAAAACTGATAATTCCTTCAAACGATTACTTTCAATTAAAAGATTATTAAGCTCAATCATCGGCTTCTGATTATCGGAAACAACATTAATTCTTTCCGAAATTTCAATGATTTCACTTTCAGGAATATCACTTAATATTTTCAAGGCGATATAATTTTGTTTAACCACAAACTCAATTTGGCGAGTATTCTCCTTGATAATCAAATAGTTAACTCTACTATCATTCACATCCTGTTGCTTCACAATACCCTGATTATACTTGCGTTGAGCAAATGCCAAAAGCGAATCTGCAACCAATAAATTCTGTTTAGTACTTTCTATTTGGGCGTTGAGTTGCACGATATTGTAATATGCCGAGGCAATATTATCATGCAGATTTTTCTGGTTGAGTTTATTATCATTTTCAGAAATTTGGATATTAATTTCCGCTAATTTAAAGTTCTTCCAACCTTCCAAATTCAGCAGTTTTATGTCAATATTTTGGGTAGAATTAGTATTGTATTGAACCCCAAATTGCACCTCTCTAAACTCACCAGGTTTACCTCCAAAAAGCTCCCCAGGAATAATATTTACGGGCAAACGGGTGTTGTCAATAAAACTCACCGAGACATTTGCCAACGGATCGGCAATGGCTAATTTTGAGGCTAATAAAGTTTTTTTTGCTTGTAATAAACGGATATTATTTGCCTTCGTTGAAATACTTTTCGTATCTGCATAAGACAAAAGTGACTCCAAATTTTCAAACTTTTGTTGAGCCTGAATATTCGGTAACTGACTGATTATCAACCATATTGTCAAAAAATATTTCTTCATTTTATACTTATTATTTTACCAAATTTATGAAAAATAAAGCGGGTATAAATGAAGCATCAAACGTAATGGACAAAATGACTTTGAAGTGGACATAAATGATAACTATCCATTTGCCAACCAATCTAAAAAGGGAGTAACTTTCAACTTACCAACAATAATTTGCTCATGAAAGGGAAGAGAAAGGTTAATTACAATTTTGCGGTTGAAGTAGTGTGAAGCGTCTTTTATGGCTTTTCTATTAATCAAAAACTGCCGATTGGCACGGAAGAAAGTGGGGTGAAAAGTGTTTTCCAACACATCTAATTTTTGGGATAAAAAATGTTTCTTTTGGTCGAAAGTGTAGGCAAAAACAGCGTTATCTTCAATATAAAACAAAGCAATTTTATCACCTTCCAAAGGAATGATTTTATCGCCTTGTTGCATGATAACCGATGGCATTTTAGCTGGTAAAAACTGATTTTTCAAAAGACTCATTAAATTCGGTAGAGCATCTTTTTTTGGAGCTAATTTCTCTTTTAGTAAATAGTATTTTTCTAAGGATTTCTCAACGGTTATTTTTGAAAAAGGTTTCAATAAATAATCAATTCCGACTGTTTTGAAGGCTTCTAACGCATATTCATTGAAAGCAGTGCAAAAAATTATGGGCGTTTGATTATTGACTTTTTCAAAGATTTCAAAACTCAAACCATCGCCCAATTCAATATCCGAAAAGATTAAATCAAGCTCAGGTTTTGTTATAAAAAAGTCAATTGCTTCTTCTACAGAATGAAGCAAAGCTAAGATTTCAATGTCTGCATCAATGCCCTTTATGGTCTTGGCTAAATCCTTTGCCGTAAGTTTTTCATCTTCGATAATTACGATTTTCATAGTTGTTGGTTACGACGAATGCACGAATGATACATTCATAATTTTATTAAAAACATTCGTGCGTTCGTGGCATTAATCTCTAAATTAAGTCAATATATACCGTAAAATCTTTATCAGTTTTTACTATTTCAATTTCAGAACTTGCAATCAATTTGTACCGTTGATTCAAGTTCTCTAAACCCGTCCCAGATGGAATTTGAAGCGTTTTTAGCGATAAATTATTCGTAACTTTTATACGGTTTCCTTCAATCATAACCTCAATTAAAAGAGGCTTTTTGTCAGTAAAGGAATTATGTTTTATGGCATTTTCTACCAAAGTTTGCAAAGCATAAACGGGTATTTTATACGCTAAATATTGCTCTGGTATCTCAATTTGACATATAAACGAATCTCCAAACCTAACTTTTTGTAACTCAATATAATTTTGAGTAAAAGTTAATTCATCCGCTAAACTCACCACTTCGTTATTTTTTGCCTGAACTGAATACCGCAAAAAATCGGAAAGTCGAACGGTATAATTTTCTGCATTAGAAGGATTTTCACTAATTAAAGATTTGAGCGTACTAAGAGCATTAAATAAAAAATGGGGTTGTAATTGTTGTAATAAAATCATTTTTTGTGCTTCTAAATTATTGACTTTCAGTTGTTTAACTTCTAATTCAGCACTTTCTTTTTGAAATTGTAAAATGATTAAATTTGAGAGGATTAGAATGAGCGTATTAATGGCAATGGCTGGTATGAGTGGAAAAAAAATATTGATTTCGTCAGGTTTTAAATGAAAATGAATGGCTAAAAGAATATTTAATGCTTGGAAACATAAAACGCATAAATAACTCAATAAGTAACGTTTTGGGCTACTCGAATCTTTTATTTTTGAAAGAATGAGAATGTTAATATTCCAAAATATAAAAATAATACAAGCCAAAATGAACCATAATAAAAAGATTCTTGGCATCTGTATTTTTTCAAAAACAACTATTGGAACACTCCCAACCATTGATACGATGGGAGACGAAATGAGAGCAACTTTATACAGTTTTTTAATCATACAACAAATATAGAAATTTGGCTTTTGAATGTATGTTTTTTAAATCTGAACTGGACAAATTGACGGTTAAATTGTGCTAATGGCATAATTATTTAAGGATAACCAAAAGAATAAAACCAGTATCTTTGTTAATAAAAATCAGAAAAATGCACAAATTATTTACATTACTTTTGACCTTAAATTCAGCAATTATTATTGCTCAAACCGACACAACTATCACCTCAAAAGAACTCGCACCCGTAACGATTTCTTCTTCAAGATTTATTATAAAAGACATTCAAACGCCCCTTTCAATCACGGTCATTGACCAATCAAGATTGCAAGTTGGACAATCTAAAATATCTCTATTTGAGTCATTAGGGGCAGTTCCAGGCGTTTTTGCGACAAATTCAGAAAACTTTGCCCAAGACTTACGCATTTCCATCCGTGGCTTTGGTGCAAGGGCAGCTTTTGGAATTAGAGGCATAAAAATCATTTCCGACGGCATTCCAGAATCCATCCCCGACGGTACGGCAAAAGTGGGAAATTTGGACGTGGGAATGATGGAACGCATGGAGGTTATTAAAGGACCTTCATCTGGACTTTACGGTAATGCTTCGGGTGGCGTAATCAGCCTTTTTTCAGAAAATCCGAAAGAACATTTTGCCGAATTACAAACCAATTTTGGGTCTTATGGATTGCAACGTTACCAATTCAAAACAGGTCAAGAGATTGGCAAAGTGATATATTTTGTGTCTGCTTCAAGATTGTTAAGTACGGGTTACAGAGTTCAAAATTCAATTGAACGAAATTTTATAAACGGAAAACTGATTTATAATTTTACCAATAAAAATAAACTGACTTTTTTAGCCAATTACATTGACAGCCCACTCGCACAAGACCCTGGGGCATTAATTCAATCGGAATTAGATAAAAATCGTCAAACAGTTCGTCCACAAAATATTACTTTTAATGCCTCCGAAACCTTCAAACAGAAGCGAATTGCATTAATTTATGACCATATTTTTAATGATAAACATCAAATAAATTCTCGTGTATTCTATCTAAATCGTGATTTTTACAGTCGTCAAGCCCTGCAACCGAGCGGACAAATTGCTTTCGATCGTGATTTTTCGGGAGGAGGATTTAGTTACCAATTTACTACTAAAAATTACCGCTTAAAAACAGGCTTAGACCTTGAAAATCAACAAGATAACCGTAAGCGTTTTGATAATATCTCTGGCGAAAAAGGTAACCCAAAACTTGATCAAATTGAAAATTTTAGAAACGTAGGCGTATTTTTATTACAAGAATTTACCATTATTCCAAAACTAAAATTGTCTCTAAATACTCGTTTCGATGATATTCGTTTGGAGATTTCAGACAATTTTCTCACAGACGGAAATCAGTCGGCAACCCAAACTTTCCAACGATTCAGTCCGATGGCGGGATTGTCCTTCTCTCCTACTCTTTCACAAGCCATTTTTGCCAACGTTTCCACCAATTTTGAAACTCCTTCATTGAATGAATTATCACAAAATCCAATTGGCGTAGGTGGTTTCAATCCAAACTTAACGCCTCAAAAATCAAGGAATTTTGAAGTGGGATATAAAGGAATTTTAGGCAAGAAATTCAGAGCCGATATTTCTGTATTTTACATAGAAGTTGAAGACGAAATTGTGCCTTTTCAATTGCCAAATCAAGTAGGGAGAAACTTTTTCAGAAACGCAGGTTTGTCAGAAAGAAAGGGTTTAGAATTGGGATTAACCTACAAAATTCGTTCGGGTTTAACGACTTACTTTAACTATACTTACTCTGATTTTAAGTATAAAAATTACGTAACAACAGCTGGCAAATTTGATGGAAATACGCTACCAGGAATTCCCAAACACAATATTTATGGAGAAATTAGATATTTTCCACGCAACGGAATATACGCCATCGCACAGATAAGAAGCATTGGAGAAATCTACGCTGACGATGCCAATTTAACGAAAAACAGTTCTTATGCAACGGTAAATTTAAGAGCGGGTTACAGAAAGCAAATCAAGAGTTTAACGTTCGAACCTTTCATCGGAATTAATAATTTATTCAATGAAATCTACAACGCAAATATCCAAATAAATGCCGCCTTCAATCGCTATTTTGAACCTGCGGCAGGGAGTTTTGTGTTTGGTGGATTGACGGTTCGGGTTGGGAGGTAATGCGAATTTGTCATCCCGACGAAGGAGGGAACTATTGTATTTTATCAGAAATTATATCTATTCTCTAAAATCAGTTCCCTCCTTCGTCGGGATGACAAATTCGCATAAAACAAATAAAAACCATTACGATTTATCCGAAAACTCTCTTACCTTTGCAATCCGAATTACAATCTGGGGGCGACCGGTATTGACAGCTTGTGCGGTTCGGTAGTAAGCACGTCGGGAGTTGGTCTTGACCTCCCGTAAATAATCAGTCCAAAACAATAATTGGCAATACACAGTATGCCATGGCAGCCTAATTCTTAATTGAATTACGTTTTGAGTAATCCCAATTAGATTGTGATTATTCGCCACCTCCCACTCCGCTAAACTTTGCTGTGGAGATTTGGGGGGACGCTTCGCAAAGTCGAATGTTGTGATTTCTCTAAGCAAACATTTAGTACAGAGAGGATAAGGATGGGAATTGGTCTGGCTTGAACCTTGACTGTCTCGAAAAAATAATCAAGACTAAACGTGTAGAAAGTTGCTGAGTTCCTTGTCTGGACGAGAGTTCGAATCTCTCCGTCTCCACAAAAAACCCTTTAAATTTAACGATTTGAAGGGTTTTTGTTTTTATTCTATTGACTTAACGTCGTGAAGGTTCAACCCACAGTGGAACTGCTCCACGACGTTGGTACACCCAAACTAATATTGCCTAACTTTCAATGACTGCAAACCGCCATTAAAGTTCAAGGTAATTTTCTTCATAGATTTCTCATAATCAGGCGTTTCCCAATGACCATTTTTCTGAATAAATCCTTCAAAATCTTTGTCATTCAAACCACCGTCAACATCTATACGACAGCCCACCGACTCAGGCACTTGGAACTCAATATCAGTTAATCCAGATTCTATTTTCACCTCTAAATTATCTACTTTGTCGCCCAATTTTACATCTGTCTTGGTCAATCCCGTTTTGATAGAGAGATTTTTGACTTTGTATTCACTCAAATCGAAGTCCGCTTTGCCAGCTCCAAATTCAAAATTCATATCCCAAAGCACCGCAGGGTTCAATTTCAAGTTGATTTTGTTGTCGTTATCATCACCTAAATCAATATTATTTTTCTTTCCTCTCAGAGCAAAATCTAAATTGGGGCTTGTCGAATCCCCCGTTTTTTTCAAGGAAATGTTTCCGAAATCAAGTCTTGCATCGGCTTCCACTAAATCTTTTGATATACCCGAAATTTCAAACTCAGCCGCCCCACCCGAAAAGTTAAAGGTTGCACTTTTGATAGCAGCATTCATCGGAGAGTTCAATTTTTGCTCTGAACCTTTGAAACTGGTGTCTCCGTTGTCATCATTTTTACTATCGTCATCGTCATCATCCATATCGATATGAATGCCGTTATCATCAAAAGCAGTACCCACTTTTTCTTGACAACTCCTCACCAAAACCGTGGGAATGGCAATACATAGTAACACAATCGTAATGACCGTGGCAGAATTACTGGTCTTTCCCAATAATGCCACCAAACCAAGATATATCAATAAGAGAGGCCACAAACGTGATATTTCGTGCCAATTGATATGAAACCAACCCCATTCTTTTCCTAAGAACAAGACACCGAGTAGGATTAAAAATCCTCCCGTAAATAGACTTTTTGAGTTCATGATTTTTCAATTATCAATAAGCAATTATCAATAAACAATTTGGAAGATGTAGGACACAATAGATAGAAAATAACAAATCTTCCCATGTTGTGCTTTAATGTTAATTGTTTATTGATAATTGTCCATTGAATTTAGAGGTTATTTTTATCTTTATTGAAGTCAATTTTATCCTTATCTCTGAAAATGATATAGCCACCCACAGCTATCAGGATAAGGGGCCAAAATTTACCAAAATCAAAATCGGGTAACCATTCTTCTAAAAGGAAAATTGTACCGAGGACTATCAAAATAATCCCCCAAACCTTGTTTGAATCTTTTTTCATGTTCGTTAGTGTTTCGTTAAAAGTTGAATCGTTATTGGCATCTACTGAGGCAGTTTGCCAAGCATTTTGTACAGGTAATGATGCCCACAAGATAACATAAATCCAGAAGAAAACACCATGTGTGAATATTAATCCAAAAACCAAAATTACTCTCATTACTGACAATTCAATGCCAAAACGTTCTGCTAATCCTGCTGCTACGCCCCCTAATTGTCCCTTAGAAGGTATGCGATATAAGGTCTGATTCATGGTTTTTGTTGTTTTTAAATTATTTAACTTATTGATTTAGAGAAACTTATGAACTAAGTTAGCTACTATTCAATACATAGTACCTTGTTTATTGATTCAAATTTAAGAGGAGTTTTATAAACCACAATCGGGAATTAAATGAACGGTAAGTAGGAATTAAGAATGGTAATTTTTGAGGATTGGGGATTCGATGAATCTTTTTGAAATGAAATTTTCTGCCAATATGGTATTCCTGTGGGATTTTACATATCAAATATTGGTCACTCAGTATTTGGTACTAATTAGCTGATATTGTTCCTGTCATATTGAACGAAATGAAATATCTGTTTGAATCTAATTACATCAGATATTTCACTTCGTTCAACATGACAAATAAAACAAATCCAAGCGGAGACTTATTACAAAATAGTTTGCAAGTGATAAAACTTAACAGCTCAGTCTGAATACATTTCTTCCAAAAAAACAATAAAAATCATCAAAAAAGCCTCTTTTTCTTAAAAAAATACTAATTTTGTAAATAAATAAAGCAAACAAAAAACGTTCTTTCATACACACAATGGTAAACAGACGACTTCTCCGAACTAAGGCTTTCCAAAACCTATACGCCTTCCGCACAGCGGAACGTGCTGATTATCAACATTACTACGATGTTATCTCCGAGTCTTTCTTACCCAATCTCGATTTGATGATTCCCAAAGAGGAACAAATCGTAAAATTGGATGCTTTACGCAAACTTTCAGAAATACATTATACAGAGGTTTTCAACAAAAAAGATGTTAATGAGGACATTCCCATTGAGTCTAAAACGACAGCCAAAAAATCCCTTTTGATGTATCGAGATGCTGTAAAAAGAGACCGCAATAAAATCTCAAATTCGATGATAAATGAGGTTGAAAACATTTACAATGTTTATCTCAAAATGCTTCAATTATTGCTTGAAATTAGTGAAATAGCAGTTTGGGACGAACAACGCCGTTTAGTGGAAACTGATTTTCGTACTGCAAGACTTGCCAATAATTCAGTTTTGATGGCTCTCAAAAACCTCAAAACGCTCGAAACGGAATCTATCCGTAAAAATGTTAATTGGACAACTGACGACCAAAATTTCCTCCGAAAACTTTTCTTGGATGCTATCTTACCTGATACAGAATTCCAGTCGTATCTTCGTGTTACAGAACCAAACTTTGAACAAGATTTGACGATAGTCATGTATTTTGTCAAAACTTTTATCTTAAAACATCACTTAATTACAGATTATTTTGAAGAAAAAGACTTAAATTGGGGTGAGAATAAGGAGGTTTTGAAAAGTATGATGGTCAAAACTTTCAAAATTTTGAGCGTTGAAGATTTAGAATTGCAGCCCTTAGCAATGAATTGGGACGATGATAAAGAATATTTCAAAGATTTATTTAATTATGTTTTGGATAATGAAGAGCAATACGAAAAAATCATCACTGATCAAACTCAAAATTGGGACGGAGACCGTCTGGCAATGACCGATTTGTTGATTCTGAAATTGGGTTTAGCCGAAATGATTAACTTCACGAGTATTCCCACGAAGGTTTCCATTAATGAATATATCGAATTAGCAAAAAATTACTCAACCCCCAAATCTGGACAATTTATCAATGGTCTTTTGGACAGTATTTCTCAGAAATTACAAAAAGAAGGCGTTATCAGAAAATCTGGACGTGGTTTGATTGATAATAAGTAGAGGGCAGTTAGCAGATGGCAAAAAGTGCCTTACAGAAAATAAAGTTCCTTACAAAATACATTTTAATAACTGGTACTTTTACTGGTATTTGTTCATTAGTAACTACTTACTGATGACTAATAATTGGTAACTGTTTACTGATAACTGATAACTAAAATGAGCAAGTCATCAAAAACATTCTGGGCATTCATGACGGGTGCATCCGTAGGTGCTATATTGGGAA
>JAYUOX010000144.1:0-4935 GCA_043760595.1 Cytophagales bacterium | reverse complement strand
TGATGGACGGCAACGAGCGTGTTTCTGTCGGTACCAGACGTGTACCAACCATTACGTTTGGCTACCAACATGGTGTGAAGGGCGTTTTGGGGAGTGATTTTAGTTATGACAAGTTTACTGCCAAAATTTATCAATCTCTCCGTTTGGGTAATATTGGACGCTCGGACTACACCATACAAGCTGGATATATTCCGACCAATTTACCCGCACCGCTTTTGTTTCCGCACGTGGGTAACGAAACATTTTTTTATAACCGTGCCGCTTTCAACACCATGTACTTCTTTGAGTTCGTGAGTGATAAATTTGTATCTTTGAATTACAACCACAACTTTGAAGGATTGCTCTTCAACCGCATTCCAGCCATAAGACAGCTAAAATGGCGATTGATTGCCTCTGCAAATGTGTTGTTTGGAAGTCAGCGTCCAGAAAACCTCGACTTAATGGTCAATAAGCCTAAGCCAGTTGAACCTCTTACCGAAAAGGACAAACTTCCAAGATATAATTTTTCAGCCCTCGACCCCAACAAGCCCTATATGGAAGTTGGTTACGGGATAGACAATATTTTTAAGATATTCAGAATACAGGCGTTTCACCGCCTAACGTACCTCGATCATCAGTCTCCCGAAGGGAAATTACCAAAATCTTTTGCTTTAAAAGCATCAATACATTTTTCTTTCTAAAAAATTCTTACTAATTTGCCTTACACTCCTTTCTTACTTGTCATTACAACACGTGGGGAAGGAGTTTTTTATTGGTTTGGTGATAACAGACTGACTGTTTGGGGGTACTGATAACTTGTTCGCTCATGTCGTTGGTGAAAACACCAACAATGGCGGGAATTATTACAGATTATTTTAAATCTATACTAAATGACTACTAATACCGCCTGTCATTGCGTGACTACTAATACCTCCAGTCATAACTGAATTTTTAGAATTATCGAATTTTGAAACTACTGATTTACTTACTGATAATTTTGAATTAAAGTTTGAAGCTTTCATGATTTTTGTTAATTATGGGTTTTTGTTAGTATTTATGATACAAATTTGCACCGCTTTCAGCGGTGATTTTAGAATATTATCCTAAATTGCTTTTTCATAGTCCAGATACAAAAAATCTCTCGCCTTACTAAAATCTTGGTTTCAAAATATTGCCATTTTACTGTTAAATGATTAAGAAAATAGCGTTAAATAAAGTTGTTCAAAACCACATACTAATTTGGGTCATTTATACTTTGTATTACAGTTCATTAATAAAATATTTCTACAATGTGCCATTATCTATTGCTTTTGTAAGTCAGACTATCTTACACAGATTAGGTGACGTATTACTGTTCTACGCTAATGCTTTTTTTGTACTTCCGAAATATCTTTTTTTGAGAAAAATACCTCTTCTTTTATTGTCATTTTTCTTTTTTGTCTTTTGTTATGTATCTTATTCTTACGTGCTTGAATTTTATATATTCCAATTTTTAAAAATCACAATTCCTGATGATGAGCCTGTATTTATTCAAACAATTTCCCAAGCTGTTTTAACGGGTAGTTACTTTATCATTTTCAGTCTCGGCTATTATTTCTCTCAAAGAGTAATCCAACAACAAAAAGAAATAGCCCAAAAAGACGTAGAAATAGCTAATCAAAAAGCCGTAGTTGCTGAACAGCAATTAGTTCTCGTAAAAAAAGAGAAAGAACTTGCCGAAGAGAGAGAGAAAAATGCTATCTTAGCGAAGGAAAAAGCACAAGCAGAAATGGCTTTCTTACGGGCTCAAATTAATCCGCACTTTTTATTTAATTCCTTGAATCTGATTTATAGTAAGATTATTAATGCTACTAAATATGAGGCTGGTGAGGCAATGTTAGCATTTTCGGATATGATGCGATACGCTACCAGTACTAAATTACAAGAAGATACCGTGGATTTGGGTGGAGAAATAACCTTTGTAAAAAGTTATCTGGATATGTTCAAAGCCCGCAATCAGCAAAACGCTCATATTGATTACGAAGAAGAAGGGTATTTTGATTCGCACAGGGTTGTTCCGATGGTTTTGGTAACTATCGTTGAAAATGCTTTTAAACATGGCTTAGTCGATGATCCCCAAAATCCTCTCGTTGTGAGGGTTAGTCTGGAAGATGATTTTTTTATGTTTATGGTTCGGAATCTGAAAAATCCTTATACCAAAGAGATTACAGATAAAGGCAATACGGGTATTGGAATACCTAATTTGATTAAAAGACTTCATGCTGTCTATAAAAACGGTGGCTTTACTTTTGAATCAGAAGATTTGGGAAGCGATTATGTAGTAACTTTTACAGTAGATTATAACCTCATAAAATTAACGAAATGATTAATGTTATTGCAGTAGATGATGAACAAACAGCTTTGGACATCTTAGTCCGTTATATTAAGGATACTCCTTTTCTGAACTTGATTTTGGCAACTACCAATCCAATGGAAGTGGTAGGTGTTTTACAGACCAATGAAGTAGATTTGGTATTGACCGATATTCAAATGCCCCGCATGAATGGGTTGAACTTGGTGAGCCTTTTTGATAATAAAACAAAGTTTATTATGACAACGGGTTATCAAGAATACGCTCTCCAGAGTTTTGATTTTGGGGTAATGGATTATTTGGTAAAACCATTTGGCTATCAGCGGTTTTTGAAAGCTGTCAGCAAAATGCCCTTCGAAATGACCCTCGTGGACGCACCCGAAGGTTCACCAGAACCAGTGTCTATGCCTACAAGAGAAGAATACATTTTTGTAAAAGTGGATGCCAAAGGAAAATTTCATAAAGTATTATACAAAGACGTAATCATGGTGGAAGCTCAAAAAACGTATGCTTCCATTACGACCAATGGCGACAGAGTCATTACAAATTTGACTTTATTAGATTTAGAAAAACGCCTTCCAACTGCTCTTTTTATGCGAATTCATCGCTCGTATATTATTGCCAAAGAACGCATTACGGGCATTGAGGGAGACGAAGTGGTGTTGGACAAAGTATTGAGAGTACCCATCGGCGATACCTACAAAGAAGCCTTTGCGAGTTATATAGAAGGTAGTGTGTTTTTTAAAGAGAAAGATACGGCAACGGTTTTGGGTAAAAAAGTTAAGCGAAGTGAACGACCATTAGAATAAAAAGAGGAAGGGTTAGCAAAAATTTTGCTAACCCTTCCTCTTTTTATATCAATAAGCTGATTGATTAGATAAGCGTATCAATCAGCCACGAACCCTGTCTACCGATTTGATTTATTATAAGTCAAAACACCTCCTTCATCATTCTTTGATTAAAACCCCATCCAAAAACTTCTCCGTCTCTCTCTGTACACTCACTACATCTTGCGATAAAATCGGCGAAGCCAATACGTGATTTCCTGCATTTGGAAAGGCTACTTTTTGCTTATTCACAGAACCTAATTCATCAAACATTTTCAACATCGCAGGAACTGATACGACTTTGTCTTGCTCTTCCTCATTTTTGTAAAAATAACCCATAAAAGCAGGGCATTTTATCTTCGCAAAAGTTTCTGGATTCATGGTGTTTGTTAAAAAATTTTGTAGAGAAATCACACCGTTCAGATGATAGTGCGTACTCCAATGCTTTCCATGTTCGGAGCTAAATGGTTTAAAATCACGCAAATAAGAACCCGAAACAGCTTTCCCTAATTCCAAACCCCAATGATTATCTAATAATTCTGCATTATCATCATAAACCTTAATACAGGGCGAATACATTACAATCGCCTTAATTTCGGGATGTTGCGAAGCTAAATAAGTCGTTAAAGCTCCGCCAAAAGAGGTGGCTATGATTATTACTTCATCTCCCAAAGTCTTACCAATTGCCAAAGCCTTCTCTGCCGAAAGGACAAAATCATCCGCCGTTACTTTCGCCATCGTGGAATCTCCTAAGTCAATGCCATGCCCTGCCAAACGTGCCAAATAAAGATTTGCACCGTATTTTTTAGCAATATTTCTGTGAATAGGGTTTCCTTCTTCTTGCGTAGCCGAGAATCCGTGGATATAAACAAAGGCGATTTTTGTTTTCCCTTTTTTCAAAGAATCCGCCCATACGATACGAGCCTGACAGTCAGGGCGAATACCTTTTTCAGCAGCTTCTCCATCATTAATTTCTTTATCCAAAACAGATAAATCACCCGAAAGTTTAAGTACTGGCACTTCCAATTTTGGCACTTCGGGCTTTGGACCTAATAAATATGTTACCGTTCCAACTCCGATTAGAGCGATTAGGGTTTTTAGAAATGTTTTCATTTTGTTTTTTGGGGTGGTTTTGTTGATCTGTATTTATTTGTTTAACCAAGGCATACCCACACATAATCTCCCAGATAATGAACGGATTTTGAATTGATTATCTTTTTTTATTAACCATATTAATTCATATAAATTTCCATCAAAGTAATTACATTTTTCCATGTATTTTTTAAAAACCAAATCGGCTTTATGGGTTTCTATCAATGTTTTGATTTCTTCAATCTCGTTAAGTATTGGAATATTTCTATTATCAAGATTATTATCTTTTTGTACGTTTTTATAATTTTTCCTTGCGTTATTTGAGTCTGAAACGTTGTAACTGAACAGTTTTAAATTTCTATTCCATACCCTTGCTTCTTCAAATCCCCCAATTGTAAAATCTGACCAAGTCGTTACTATGAATAGGGTATCCTCTTTGTTCAAATCTACGCCATAATATTTTTTCGTAGAATCAATTATGACTTCCAAACCTCTCCAATACCCTTTTATGTATTTTGCATTTGGGTTAAGATGACGATTTTTTAATTCCTTCTTGTAGGCTTTTATAATTGAATTTTGCCCTAATATTTCAACCTTTCCAAAGAAAAGTAGGAATGCAAAAAATATAATTGTTTTCATCCTTCTGAAATTGTACCTAATTGTGTTCAAGCGACTGATTTAGATTTA
>JAYUOX010000143.1:0-14859 GCA_043760595.1 Cytophagales bacterium | reverse complement strand
GTTGTCCGCCCGAAAGCTCAGAAACCTTGCGTTCGATGTCGTGAATGCCTAATTTTCCAAGAATTTGTTTCACCCGACTTTCATAATCCCAAGCCTGATATTTGTCCATTAATTCAAGGGCGTTCGACAATAAATCCATGTCTTCGGGATGCAATAAGGACTTTTCATAGAGCTTAATTGCCTGATTAGCAAGCGATTCGCCCGTAAAAAGTGTGTCCATTACTGAAAGACTTTCATCAAAAGTAGGACTTTGGAAAAGATACCCCACCGAAATACCTTTGCGGATTGACACCGTTCCTTCATCGGCAGGCACAAGCCCCGCCAGAATGTTCATTAAAGTAGTTTTACCCGTACCATTTTGCCCGACCAAAGCAACCTTATCGCCTTTGAGGATGCCGAAATTGATACCTCGAAATAACCAACGCTCGTTATAATTTTTTGAGATGTTCTCTGCTGATAAATAATTCATGATGCAAAGTTACGGCGAAAATGGGGATTTGGGAAAGGTTGGCGTGTTTGTTTAGACCTGAGACAACTTAAAAAAGAAATGAGCAAATGGTTTTTGGAAATCAAAGAAATTTAATGACATTGTTTAGTAAATCCATGAGACGGAGTAGCTTTACCAATCAAGGAAAATAACCAAAGTTGAAAGTAGCACCTCAAAATCTTCATAAAAATATAGTCCGTAAAGAGATTAAACTTTATGATTAATACGGATGGCATGCAAACATAGTATCATAAGGTATCAATATAGAATCAAATTTAAGGACTATTTAATTATAATTTTGTATTGTAATTATATAAATACGAAATATTCTAAGGTAAATATTCATGAATACTTTAATTCAAATTTAATAAACTCATTATTATGCTTTACATTTAAACGCATTTGCATTATTTAAAGATTTTTGGGAATAATTATACGGTTGTCCTCTCGCTTAATTAAACTAATAGCATATTAACATAATTTTATACAATGTATATTAAATCTATTGAAATCCAAGATAAAAGATTTAACCTTTCCGACGGCGTTGGCTCGGATGCCACTCATACTACACCTCAATACGCTTATGCGGTATGTTGTTTAAAAACAGATACTGGCGTAACAGGAATTGGTTTGGCATTTACGTTGGGAGCTGGCACAGACTTGATTTGTAAGGCAATTGAATACCTTTCGGTTGATTTGGTTGGCAAAGAGATTGAGGAACTCATGTCTGATTTTGGCACAGTTTATCGCAAAATGGTCGATTCTCCTTCCTTGCGGTGGTTGGGTCCTCACAAAGGCGTTATTCATTTAGCTCTGGCTGCAATCGTAAATTCCTGTTATGATCTTTGGGCAAAATCTCGCCAAGTACCTTTGTGGAAGTTGTTGCTCGACCTTTCGCCCGAAGAATTAGTGAACACCTTGGATTTGAGTTACTTAGAAGATGTATTAACCCGAAATCAAGCGATTGCTTTACTTACTGATAACCTTTCCACGAGAGATATGCGTAAAACAGTTTTATCAACGGGTTATAAAGGATATGATACTTCGGTGGGTTGGTTTAATTTTTCGGATGAAAAGGTCGTTGAAAATACCAAAAAAGCGATGGATAATGGCTTTACCGCCATGAAGTTGAAAGTTGGTTCGGATGATCCTTGTCGTGATATTCGCCGAGCTAATTTAATCCGAAATACTGCGGGATGCGAGGCAACAATTATGGTGGATGCCAATCAAAAATGGAATGTAACCCAGGCTTTGGAAGTTTGTAAACGTCTCGAAGAAATTAACCCATTTTGGATTGAAGAACCAACCCATCCCGATGATATCATTGGGCATCAGACCATTGCGAGGGCAATTGCTCCATTTAAAGTAGCCACGGGGGAACACATACCCAATAAGATTATTTTCAAGAATTTCTTCCAAGCAAAAGCAATGGATTTTTGCCAGGTTGATACCGTTAGAGTGGGAGGCATTTCAGAATTTTTAACGATAAGTTTACTGTCCAAAAGTATGGGAATTCCTGTCGTTCCTCACGTGGGTGACATGGGACAAATTCATCAGCATTTGGTATTATTCAACCATATCGGAATGAATCATGAACATCTGTTTTTGGAGCATATCCCTCATTTAAAACAATATTTTGTAAATCCAGCAGTGATTAAAGATGCTTATTATCAAGTACCTCAGGTGCCTGGAAGTAGTAGTGATTTGAAAGATTGAGTGCTTTAATTATTTTAAAAATATCCATTTATGAGTTTATTACAAGATAAAATAATTTTTCTTACGGGAGGTGCTGCTGGCATTGGAAAAGAATGTGCCAAATCTTATCTTGGAAATGGGGCGAGCGTTTCAGTCATGGATTCGGATGAGGACGCTCTAAAAGACCTAAAAACAGCGTTTGGCAGTTCCTCTCTATTGACTTTTGTGGGAAATGTTTGTTCAGAAAATGACATTAAATTGGCTTTGAAAACCACGTATGAAACTTTCGGGAAAATTGATGTTATCCACAACAACGCAGGAATTGCCAGTCCTTCAAAAACCATTGATCAAACCAGTGAAGAAGAATGGGATAAATTGTTTACCGTAAACCTAAAAAGTGTTTTCTGGACGACTAAACACGGCATCGAATATCTCAAACAAACCAAAGGCTGTATTCTCAATACGAGTAGCATGGTTGGCGAAATGGGTCAGGACAATCATGCTGCTTATGTAGCAACAAAAGGCGGAATGAACGCCCTCACCAAGGCAATGGCACTTGATTATGCCCCCTTTGGAATTAGAGTAAATGCAGTTTGTCCCGCTGGTGTTTGGACTCCCATGCTAAGAAAATGGGCAACAGAACAACCCAATCCAGTCGAAATTGAGGAATATCTTGACAAGATTCACGCTCTCGGATATTGCCCAAAAGGCGATGTAATCGCTGATGTGGCGGTGTTTTTAATTTCTGATTTATCACGATTTGTCACGGGTACACTGATGCCCGTGGGCGGTGGGGCTGAATTGGGCTATAAAAGATGAAGGTTTTAAGGAATTACGGAAGCCTTCGGTGAAAACCGAAGGCTTCCGTAAACTACGAAATTGGAATCCCATATAAATCATAGTTGAACCAAAATAAATGAAATGACTATACAAAGAACCGCAATGGCATTGGATTTGAAAGACGATGAAAATCTAATTTTAGCTTATGAAAAATATCATCAATTCGATGGCACCTGGACAGAAATACCTTTGGGCATAAAAGATTCAGGCGTTATTGATATGCAAATTTATCGAATTGGAACGAGGTTATTCATGATTGTCGATTATGATGAAAAGGCTACCCTTGAAGAAATATTTGAAAAAATCAGTACTATGCCAAATCAAACTGAATGGGCAGAATTGATGGCTACGTTTCAAAAAAAACTCCCAGAAGCTCAATCGGGGGAACATTGGGCGGCAATGAAACCCGTATTTCTGTTAAACGAACATATTGAATGAAAAATCGAAACGTAGTAATAGTTCCGTTATTGGCTGTGATGAGCTTAATGTTCATCTGGAATCTGAGTCGGAACATCAATGATATATTAATTCCACATTTAAAAAGAGCTTGCCAATTAACTGACTTTCAATCTTCCTTAATTCAATCGGCATTTTTTGGTGGGTATTTTTTACTGGCACTTCCAGTTGGGCAATTTATCAGTAAATATGGTTACAAAATAGGAATGATTACGGGTTTATTGATTGCCGCCATAGGGGCTTTTCTTTTCTTCCCAGCGGCAGAAACCCGATATTACCCTCTTTTCCTTGGGGCACTTTTCATCATGGCAGCGGGATTTACCTTCTTGGAAGTTACCGCAACACCTTATATTTCAGTACTTGGAAATCCAGACCAAGCTTCCAGTAGGTTGAGTTTAGCTACGGCAGTTGGTTCATTGGGTGCAACTATTGGTCCATTCATCGGAAGTCGTTTTTTACTGCACGCCACTGATGTTTCACCGCTGACCGTTGCAGGATTTAATCCAACCCAACTAAATCAATACCTCAATGCAGAAGCTCAATTGGTAAAAACGCCTTATTTGAGTCTGGGGGGCTTATTTGTAGGTATTGCCATATTGCTCTATTTCATCAAACTCCCTAAAATTGAGGAAGACAATAAGGTAACCCAAAGTTTTAAATCTATATTAAAATTCAGGCACACCGTTCTTGGTTCGTTGGGGGTATTTTGTTATTTGGGGGCTGAGGTCGGTATCGTAAGTTTCATGATTCGTTACGCAAAATCATCGGGAATCATGGGGCTGACTGAACAAGGTGCTGCTTTGTTTATTACCTTTTATATGGCTTTGGTGTTGGTTGGAAGGCTTGCGGGAGCTTATGGATTACGCAAATTGAACCCTACAAAAGTATTGATGGTATGTTCGCTGGCGGCAATAAGTTTGATTTTTATATCTATTCTAAGTTCGGGACATATCTCTGTGTATGCCTTATCATTCGTGGGACTTTTTACATCGGTCATGTATCCAATACTTTTTACATTAAGCATAAAGGATTTGGGAATTTATACTAAAACTGGCTCTTCCCTAATCATTATGAGCATTGTGGGAGGGGCAATTATTCCACCCATAATGGGACTACTTTCTGATTCATTCGGTATCAAACTTGCCTTCGTTATTCCAGTAATCTGCTATTTTTATCTGGTATATTATGCAAAAAATGGTCACGTAGTTAAACAACAAATGGTAGAAAAACAGGATACAAGTTTTGACATTTTTAAATAATTATTTTTATGAAAAAGATATTTCTTGCTTTACTTTTTGGGGTGATAAGTTCACAAAGTTTTTCTCAAAATCTTGAAAGACTTAAATGGTGGCAAGACTCCAAAATGGGCTTATTTATCCATTGGGGACCTATTTCATTGATTGGACAGGCTTCTTGGAAGTAAATCTTGGAAAACCTCAAAAAGTAGGAGAAATCAAACTGAGCGAGAGAAACAGAAATTCTACGATAGGCAATTTTGAAGTTCAGTATTTGCAAAATGGAAAATGGATTCCCGTGGCAAAAGATGACAAAATGGGTGAATGGACAAAAACTATCAGCTCTGTAACTGCACAGAAATTTAGGGTAGAAATTTTGGACTCAAAAGGATACATTGGTATCAACGAATTCCAATTATTTGCTGCAAAACCTTGAAACAATTTGATAAAGTGCTACGCAACTTATTGGAATTAGATTTGCCAACTTTTTGAAAGTTGGCAAATCTGGAAACCTCAATAAGTAAGTATGAATCGTCCCTCAATATCCATAACGAGGGGGTTAAACCCCTCGTTTTGGCTATTGTGGGACGTTTGGATAAACTTTTTATAATTCCATTAAAACATAACCCTTAATCCATTTTATCATGAAATTTCAAAGATTAACATTAATCTTAGCCGTCATTTTTAGCAATTTTTTTGCCTATACACAGAAATCTGGTGGTGGCGAAGCTAACCCCAATTTGAGCACAAATAAAGAGGCACTCGCCCGTTTTCAAGACAACCGATTTGGAATGTTTCTTCATTGGGGACCCGTTACGCTTCGTGGAGTTGAGATAGGCTGGTCAAGAGGAACGTCTGTTCCAATTGCCGAATATGATGGTATGTATAAAGAGTTTAATCCAGTTTTATTTGATGCCGACGCATGGATAAAAACCGTAAAAGCGGCGGGTATGAAATACATTGTCTTTACAACCAAGCATCACGATGGTTTCTGTTTGTGGGATTCAAAATTTACGGATTATGACATCATGTCCACACCTTATAAAAAAGATATTGTAAAGGATTTGGCGGTGGCTTGTAAAAAATATGGCGTTGACTTTGGTGTATATTATTCCATTGCCGATTGGCATCATCCAGATTATGCCACCCGATATGGGGGCGACCCTCGTCCAGTGAATTCCTCAGATATGAGTAAGTATGTGACCTACATGAAAAATCAGTTGAAGGAAATTATTGATAATTATGACCCAACGTTAATTTGGTTTGACGGAGGCTGGGAAGGATGTTATACCCACGAAATGGGGATGGATTTATACGCTTATTTACGTCAGCTGAAAAGCAATCTGATAATTAATGACAGAATAGACAAGGGAATTGTTGGTATGGAGGAGACAAAATATGAACATCCCGAAAGATATGCGGGGGATTATGAAACCCCTGAACAACGAATTGGGGGCTACAAAGTGGATGTGCCTTGGGAAACCTGCATGACCATTTGCCAACAATGGGCGTGGAAACCAAACGATACCATGAAAGGACTTGAAAATAGCTTGTTGACTTTATCGAAAGTGACAGGTGGCGGCGGAAATCTACTTTATAACGTTGGTCCAATGCCCGATGGTCGTTTTGAAAAACGTCAGACTGAAATGCTATTGGAAATGGGTAAATGGTTAGACAAAAATGGGGAAGCAATATACAAAACGCAGGGAGGACCTTATGAACCAACTTCCGATTTTGTAACAACACGAAAAGATACCAAAATATACCTCCATATCCTGAATAAAGCTCTTACGGACATTACTTTGCCCATTCCTGAAAATGTTAAGATTAATAAAATGGTAAAATTAGAGGATGGTAAATCAATTGCTTTTGATGTCGTTAATAACACCATTAAACTTCAATTAGTACCCTCTATTTCAATACCTTATGTTATTGAAATACAAACAAATACTAACACAAAAGGACTAAAATCAATCAAGCGGAATTTGTATTAACTCGAATTTTTCTGATTGGTAATTTTTAATAAACGTTGATTTCCTTTTCCTTAAACAATACCCCTAAAATGTTAAAAGCACTCAGAGACTTTGCCTTGGCAAAGCAAGATTCCAAAACACCAAAATATAAACAATTGGTCAATACGCTATTAATTGACATTGAAAAAGGTAACTTGCGAACGGGTGAAAGGTTGCCCTCCATCAACGAAGCCAGTGATGAATGTTATCTTTCACGGGATACCGTGGAGCGAGCTTATTCCGAACTTTATCGCTTGGGAATGGTTACTTCTATTTTTAGAAAGGGGTATTTTATTTCTGGAAAAACAGCAAAAAAAAATACGAAGATTTTACTCTTGGTTGGGAAAATTACTGAAAATATTAAAGCAACTTTCAACGCATTTGTCAGTAACACAGGCAAAGAGGTAACAGTTGATATTTTTACCTTTAATTATAAAAATGAAAATTTTAGAGAAATTATTAACAATCATTTGGGGAACTACCATTATTACCTGATAATGCCCCATTTGATAGAAGAAACGGAAGAAAATCTAAAATGCTTGAAGCAAATTACAAGCAGGAAACTCATTTTTTTAGATCAAACAATGCCTTTAATGAATAACTCAAACTCTTCTATTGTGAGCAGTTCTGGAAAAGCAATTTGTGAATTAATGCAGAAAAATGCGGCATATTTTAAGAAATATAAAACCTTAAATTTGGTATTGACCGAAGAGGAATATTTTGACTCAGAATTGATAACAGGTTTCAGAAATTTCTGCGAGAATAATCATTATGAATTTAAGGTGCTTGATGGATTTAAAGAGGAGGATGTTGAAGAGGGTAATGTGTATTTAACGATGGAAGATATTGACTTAGTGGCAGCCATAAAATCTGCCCAAAGTCAAAATCTGGAACTTGGAAAACAAGTTGGATTAATCTCCTTAAATGATTCATGTTATAAAGAAATTTTAGCGGGGGGCATCAGTATTATTTCTTCAAAACCAGATGAAGTTGGCAAGTTAGCGGCTAAATTGATACTCGGAAATAATCAACACCAATCACTTCGTGTTTCGATGGAAATGATACTGAGAAAATCTTTATAAAATTTTCGGAAGGGTAAACCCGTTGAACAAAGCGTTTAATTTTTGATTTTTTACATACAAATTCGTTTTTTAGTAGAAATTTTCCAATTAAAATCTATGAAAACTCCCAAAATAGATTCCCACCAACACTTCTGGCAATACGACCCAGTCAAGCATAATTGGATGAATGATGAGATGAATATGCTAAAAACTGATCATTTGCCATTAGATTTAGAGCCATTATTGAAAAGATTTGATTTAGACGGTTGTATTGCTGTGCAAGCCAATCATCTTCCACAAACTTGATTTTTCCCAAGCCTCTTTCATCTGCTAAGGTCAGAACATTGATTTTATTTCGGAATTATAAAGATTAAGTCGCAGAACCATTTTCAGGTCCTAAACTGGGTTTTAGGGGTCTTGCGACTTAAAGTCTATAATTTCGTTTTATTTTTGGAGTTATTTTGATTGAAATGCGAAAATAAATAACATTTTCTAATCGAAATCTAAAATTTTCGTTTTTCCCTTTGATAATCAGACACTTCTAAATGTTTTGTTTGTGTTGAAATCAGAACACTTCTGGATGATTGCGAGTAAAAAGAACTTCCATAATTAATTTCTTTTTTGAGAATCTTTCCATTTTTTAAATTGCGTCTAAATCGTAGTAGGAACATTTTTGGATAATAAAACCTTATCCTCAATCAAAATCGTTGAATTACGATTTAAGTAAAAGTTTATCTTTTATGGAGATAAACTTTTGAACCAACATCATTTAATAATCAGTTTTTTAGTTCCTATTTTCCCACCCTCCGAAACCACCTTTGTGATATAAACGCCAGTTTTTAAAGGTGAAACATTTACCTGAAATTCAGTATTAGGAATTGAAGTTTTCATCTTTGGCAATCCCATTTGGTCTATAATATATAATTCTCCACCAATGAAGTCCGCACTAACAACCATATTAATCGTATTTTCCGCAGGGTTCGGGGAAATGGAAATTATTGGTTCTTCATTGATGAGTTCACTTTCTTCTGAACTTTCTCTTGTTGCTGCGGCACTCCCTGCAAATTCGATATAACCATTACAGTGCAACGTTTCATTATTGCTTCCACCACCACATCTGTTATTTGTGTAGAAACCAGTATTAATTGCTTGATTTTCAGATTGAATCACGGTGTTACCCACTTTTATATAGTCGATAACGGCATCTTTTGTACCTTCATCATTGATGAAAGCTACTCTTACCGTACCCGCATTTGTTAAAAGTGTATAGTCATGAAATGCAGTGCTGAGCGTGAAAGTAGTTTTTACAACGCCATTAATTTGTAATTGAATTTGCTCTCCTCCCACAGTTCCTCTTGCACGAACGGTGTAGTTTTTAAATCCACTACTTCCTGCATATTCGATATAGCCATCACAGTGCATCGTCTCATTATTGCTTCCACCACCACATCTTCCACCTGAATAAAAACCAGTGTTAATAGCTTGATTTTCAGACTGAATTATGGTATTACCTACTTTCAAATAATCAACAACAACATCTCTTGCACCTCCATCATTTATGAAGGCAACTCTTGCCGTACCTGCATTGGTCGAAAATGAATAGTCCTGTAACGTAGTCGTGAGCGTAAAAGTGGCTTTAACAACGCCATTAATTTGTAATTGAATTTGCTCTCCTCCCACAATTCCTTTTGCTCGAATAGTATAGGTTTCGCTTGAAGTGTTTACGCCCGTTCCAGGATTTCCATTCCCAACCAACGATGCGGCAGGAAAAGCAGCATTTGCCAAACCAGCCACTCCATCACGAAAGCCCGTCCAAGCTCCTTTGGTGACGACTCCCTGTGCATTGTAACTTCCGTTTTGAGCGTAAGAATTATTATACAACAAATATGGAGTTACTGAAAAAAAAGAAGGAATCCAACTGTCATTATCTCTGATACCCCACATTAAAATGGCAGTACAGTTTGGCTCTAAAAAGCAACTTCTTACCAAATTCCAATATCCGTCATGGGCTTGTGTACCGTTTATTGCTGCCCCATTTTGTCTTACATCCAGTTCTGTTAAGTGAACATTGAGATTTGATTTTGCGTATTCTCTGATGTTTAAAACTACCCCATTAACTGTACCGTCAGTTAGATTCGTCGTCATAAAATGCGACTGAAAACCAACTCCATCAATAGGAGCACCTTGCGTCATCAAGTTTCTGCATAAAATCTCCGCCGCTATTGCCTTTGACCCATTTCTATCTTCTATGCCATAATCATTATAAAAAAGTTCTGCTTCGGGGTCGGCTTCTCTTGCCCAAATGAAACAATCTTTGATGAGGTTAAAAACGGCGGTATTATAGGCTGCTTGGTTAGTTTTATCTCCGATATTTGAGTACCAAGCATCAGTAGTTCTATAGTTTAAACCGCCACCGTCATTGATCATTTCGTTGGCAACATCCCACTCATTGATTTTACCTCGACAATAAGTCCCAAGTGTTTTAATGTAAGATTTCATAAAATCTCTAATTTGTTGAGCGGACCAGTTTTTTGCATCGTTGCGTAACCATACGGGTTCTTGACTATGCCATAACATGGTGTGTCCTCTTTTACGCATGGAGTATAAATCAGCAAAAGCCACAAAATTATTAATGTTAGCAAGGTTCAATTCTGAAAGTTGAATATTGAATGGATTTGCGGGTCTGTTAGGGAGAATACTCTCCATTTTCATCGCATTTTCAGTAACAAGCATATTGAAATTATCTTTCAGGATATTTCTCGGAGCGTTATTGTCTAAACTATTATTTGCGATTAGATTACCATTCATGATATTACCGATGTACTTACCTTTACTTTCCGCAATTTGTCTTAGCGTTTGAGCTTGAATACTCATTGAAATGAGCATTAATACTGATGCGAAAAGCAACTTAAATTGTGATAATTGTTTTTTCATTGTCTTTGGAATTTTGATTTGGAAATAATTTTAGGAAACTGTTTTAGGATAAAATTTTGAGGTGTTGGTTTTCTGACAATTTTTTATGACTAACGCTGTGTGATTTTTACAGGACCGATTAAACCAGATGAAATTAAGGGTGATTCCTTCGTGAAATATTTCCATGTTGTAAAACAGTACCTACCTTTGGAAGGTCTTGGTTGTTTTTTTACAAACCAATCTGGAAATTGCTTTAAGTAACTACCAGCCTTATGTCCAGGTGAGAAATCACCCATCTGCCCTTTCAACCATTCACAATCATCTAATTCTTGTTCATCGCCAATAAGACGATTTGCCCATAAATTTGAAACTTCAATCGTTAACTGATTATTTTTTTCTTTTAATAACCCCGCAGAAATTTCAACAGACCAAGGAGCCGTCCACAAAACGCCCAAATCTTTACCATTTAATTTGATAGCTGCAATCTCTTTTACTTCGCCTAATTCAATGTATAAAGAAGATGTAGCATCGGATTTTTCATCCTTTTTAAAATCAAATGTTGTACGATAAGTTGCGGTACCACTATAATATTTTATACCGAGGTTATCATTTTTTGTCCAATCTTCAAGTACATTAAAGATTACAGGCTTTATTGGTCCACCCCATGCTGAATCAAAGGAGACTTTCCATGTGCTACTGATTTTTAATACTTCCTTTTTTGTTGGAAAATTTTGAGCAATAGGGTTATTTGATTTTACAGATTTATTACGAAACACTACGAAATAGCTTTGTGCATCATCAAACTCTACATCAAAGATAGTTTTACCATCCTTTTCTTTAAAAGAGTTTACACTTCTTGTATTGCCAGTAACGGGGTCCCAAAGCTCTGGTTGCATACCAACCACTTGAAAAATACACTTTACCATTGCTTTGTTATGACAGGTATTAGCAACAAAGTAGATATCTACATCCTGAGATTTTCTATGAATACTTTTTATTAAAGGTTTGCCTTCAATATTTTCACTTGCAAAATCATCAGCAAATGATGGTACAATATTTCCCCATTGAAGTAATGCCTGGCAGCGTTGCCAATATTTTACTAATGCTGGCATTCCATTTTTCCACCAGGTTTGTGTACGGTCAAAATGGGTTCCCCACTGTCCCATCGTTGCACCAGGCAAAACCTTATCATTCCAAGGTTGTTGCACAAAACGATGCAATATCATTCTGTTGACCCCCGCACAAAAAGCGGCATCGCCAATTGGTTTTACCCAAGCAGGGGTTTCACTCCATTTACTATCATCGGGCATACCAGTAAAAGCCTCTGCTTCAATTATATTTTGCCCTGATTTTCTTAAAGCGGCAACGGTAGGATCCAGTTCATAAGGGGCATAAGTTCCATTGGTTGTCCAAAATTCAGTCATTACATTTTTTACGAGTGGCATTATCTCATCCTGTCGCCATGGTCCTCCATAAGGTTCGCATAAAAAATCCAAATTAGCCTCTTTCAATTTTTTAGCGATTGTTTTAAAATATACATCCCTGTACAAATCTTTTATGGTAGCATCAAAATCATTTTTAAATTTTGTAGAATCAGCCTTGCTATTAATGATACGCCCAGCAAAAGTTGCCAGATGAGGCGTGGCATCATAACCTCTCCTGTTTTTGAACTCTTCTCTCATCTTGGGTGTCCAGGTTGGAGTTCCAGCTTCGTAACTATCAAAATGAATATGACTGAAACCTGTGCCAATTAAATCACCGAGGTGTTTTTGAGTTTCAGTAATTACATGATTCAAATGAAACTCAACTGCTGTGGCACTCATCTTATCACATTCAAACCCAGTAGCCTCCCATTGTGCGGGCTGAATTAATGCACCCATGGTGGTATGTCCGAACCTATAAATTGTCCATTCGCCCACGGGTGCATCCCATTCTAACAGTCCATCTGAGGTCATTTTCTTACTCAAATCAATCACTTTATTTTCAGGCACAACCCCCTTAGCTGGCATGGCAAGCACAACAATATCTTTATAATAGGTTTTTCGTGCTTCTATTTCTGGCTTTTCAAATAAACCAGTATTCGGGTTATAAAGTGGAAATGGCTGATTAGCCCGTGGATCTACCTGCGGACGTTTTAATTGTAAACTGATATGTTTGTTTCCACTAACCAAATTTTGTGACCAGCAAATTTCCTGCATTGAAAGTTCTGGTGTTATCCACTTGCCACCACTTGACTCATAACTGGGACCATTAAACATCCCAAAATCCATCTGCAATCGCTTCGATTCTTCGGCTGCGTGTCTAACCAATTTCCACCAGGGTTCTGTCCAAGAAATAATGTTAGGCGTTGGGCTATTTTTAATGTCAACTGCCCACGGTGTGGTAATATCTGCAAGGCTAAACATAGTTGTTCTATTGAATCCAGCATTTTTTAAGGCTTCCAAATCCTTGGTTATCCCATCCTTACTTAAATTTGTTCCCATCCACATCCACAAAACCCCAGGCTTGGCGGCTTCTGGTGGGTTTGAAAAAACAGCGTATGGATCAGTAAAATTATTTTTATTGATTTTACTTTGTTTTGTTTGTCCAAAACCATTGCTTGTGAGCAACGCAATAACATACAACACATTTGTAATTACCTTCAATTTTTTAAGCATATTTTCGATTTTCATTATTGGATATTAGGGTACTTAAGTATCTGTACCAAATTAGCCTGACTCAATCTTATCCTCAATTTGTAACAATATGTTAATATACTATTACTATAACCCCATGACGATATACAGTGATACGTTCAGCATACGGAATCACTAAAAAGTAGTATATATGTACCTGTACCTAATCAGTCTGAATGAAGTCTTATTGAATTTTTAGCGTATAACTTCCTTATTATCAGATATTTATATAATTATGTAAGGTTTAAACTAAATACATATTGGTACTTGTGTATAGTAATCAGCTAAACAACAAAGTTAGCGAATGTGCTATTCAATGAAAATTCGAGTATTTATATTCAAATATTTTAATTTTATATAAACACAATACAAATCTATAATTAAATAATCCTTAAATTTGATGCTATATTGATACCTTGTGATACTATGTTTGCATACCCTTTGCAACAATCAAAATTTTTAGTAAATTACAGTGCGTAAAAAAAGGTATTTTATTCCTGATTTTTTTATTTGGATGAAAGAAATGAACTTCCTATTTTCAAATACCTAATCACCATTTATAAAATACCTTGTTTTGGTAACAATATAATGGCTGAATTTAATCTTGCCACTTACGCCAAAATGGCGTTTGGATTTATCTGAATAATCAAATTTTAACCTAAATTTATCATTATGAGCGTTTCAAAAATTCCTAAATACTGCAAACCAAAGCGGAATTACCCGCACCAGTTTAGCCTATTATTTCTCGCATTACTTTGTGTTCTGGATTGTTTCGGTCAAAGTCGGGACATTAGTTACATGACTTCGGGAGGTAAACTCAAGCCGCTCCAAGCCATCATGGATATCAGGCATTACACGATTAATCTGGATGTGGATATTGAGCGTAAAACGATAAAAGGTAATGTTGAAATAACCTTAAATTTGTCAAAACAAACAGATACGCTTTTGTTAGATTTGGTGCATTTGATGCAGGTTGAGAAGATAAAAGTCAATAATCAACTTGTTGCGTTTAGTCAGAAAGATGATAAAATCTATATTACAAATGCTGTCGGATTCAAACAAGGGCAACAAAAAGTGTTTATCGAATACAACGGAGAGCCTCCTGTGGCTATAAAACCGCCTTGGGATGGTGGTTTCACTTGGACAAAAGATACAAACGGAAATCCTTGGGTTGCCATTAATTGCCAAGGCGAAGGGGGAAAACTTTATTTTCCCTGTAAGGATCACCCGAGTGATGAGCCAAACGAGGGCGTTGATTTGAATATTACTGTTCCTGCAAATTTGGTTGTCGCAGGACCTGGATTATTACAAAAAGTAATTACAAAAAAAGATAAAAAAACCTATTATTGGAAAACCAATTATACCATCAGTAACTATTGCATCTTGTTTAATATCGGGAAATATAAAGTGGTTAGCGACACTTATACGACCATAAATGGCAATAAAGTACCCGTTGATTTTTATGTGCTTGAGGTTGACACAGCC
>JAYUOX010000142.1:0-4959 GCA_043760595.1 Cytophagales bacterium | reverse complement strand
TTAAATAAAGCCGATTTATCCTCTGGTTTTGAACCTCTCCACTCCCAACCTCCATTATTACTCCACGTTTGATAAGGCGGACACGAAGACTTACAAATTGATGATACAGCACCCGTAGCCAATAACTCAGCACGAAGAGGGTCGAAATTTTTGACTAAATCATCTGAACTAAATACTGAAATCAATCCTTTACTATCAAAACCAATGGGGCGATTTTTACCGTGTTGAATTTGTTGGTAAATAATCACCGTTCCAATCATCAAGGCAATCGAAAACGAGAATTGCAAAACCACTAAAACCTGACGGGGCAAAGAAGCACTTTTACCCACCCGAATTGTGCCTTTCAAGACTCTGACGGGATTAAATGACGACAAATAAAGGGCAGGATAACTACCTGCTAAAAGCCCCGTAAATATGGTGAAAACCAGCATAATACCCCAAAATATAGGGTTTGCTAATTGCAATGAAACCTCTTTTTCAGTAAGCGTATTGAAGGCAGGCAAAACTAATTCAACCAAGATTAAAGCAAACGCCAAAGCAATGAAAGAAATCACCAATGATTCACTTAAAAATTGCCCAATCAACTCCCCACGCCCAGAACCCATGGCTTTACGAACGCCAACTTCTTTTGCTCTTTTTTCGGAACGAGCCGTACTCAAATTCATAAAATTAATGCAGGCAATTAACAAAACAATCAAGCCAAAAATACCAAAGAGTTTCACATATTTGATAAAACCTCCTGTATTTATGCCCTCAATAAAATCGTTGTAGAGCCTCCATTTAGCCATTGGAAACAAGAAAACTTCTGGCTTAATAGTCGTCTGCATCAATTTATCATCTTTAAGATTATTTAAAACAACATTCTTAATATTGGCATTAGTCTTCTCTGGATTTACGCCATCTTTTAATTGTACGTACACTTGAAATGAATTACTTCCCCACGCATCTTGTTGATTTTTGATGTAATCTAATACCTTAATTTGCAAGTTCCACGGTATTAAATAATCAAATTGTAACGTGGCATTTTTAGGTTGTTTTGCTACAACGGCAGTCACTTTCAAATCAACGGTATTATCCATTTTCAAAACCTTTCCAATTGGGTTTTTATTACCAAATATTGTTGTTGCTAATTCCTCCGTTAAAACGATTGAATATGGGTCTTTCAACGGATTTTTATCTCCTTTCAAAATGTTCAGTGAAAACATATCAACCCCCTGCTCACCAAAGTAATGTCCGAACTTATTAAATTTCTGATTGCCCGTGACTAATGAGTGTCCACTTCCCCAATCACACATTGCAACTGCCTTAAAATCAGGGTATTTAGTCTTTAATTCTTCGCCCATTGGATAAGGAAGAGCCGTCTGCGAACCCCGATGTCCATCAAAAGATTGGTGCATCATTACCTGGTAAACAGACTCATAATTTTTGTGATGTTTGTTGGCAGAAAGCTCATCAATCATCCACAAACCAATGAGCATAGCCACCGCCATTCCCACCGCCAAACCTGCGATATTGATGAAAGAATACACCTTGTTTTTGACAAGATTCCGAAGGGCAATTTTTAGATAATTTTGTAACATGACCTTGTTTTTTTGTATATTTGAAAAAAAATGTTTTATGGAAACCGAATAAATAGAACTTACAGAACTCGAAATACTTAGAGGAAAGCCCATGCCCAGTCGTAACCACTCAATTCTTGAAGTACGTATTAGTCATTTGATTATGGAAAAATACGATGATAAATATGATGTTTTAACCGAATTAGACCTTGATTTAACGACAGGTACGAGTATTCCTGACATTTGTATTTATAATAATTTAACTTTTGATTTCGAAGATGATGATGTTTTAAAAATGACAGAGCCACCTCTGACAGCCGTAGAAATATTGTCTCCACGTCAAGTATACGATGTTTTGGCTAAGAAAATCCGTAAATTGTACTTCCCTGCGGGTGTACAATCAGCTTGGATAATTATGCCTACTGTAAGGACAATTCAATTATTTCTGACAAATCAATCTGTTCAATATTTCAATATTGGCATCTTCAAAGACCCAACAAATGGGATAGAACTTGATATTGCAACAATTTTTAGATAAAATTAATACTATGGAACTATTGTTAGAAAATTGGGCAGAAAGAGAAATGACTGCCTATGAATCCGAAAGAGGAAAACCCATGCCAAGCTTTAACCACTCATACGTCCAAAATAATTTACTTTTTGAACTGAATACGCATTTTCGTAAGCAATTTACTTTTATGCCTGAATTAACTCTGGAAATGCCAGCAAGACCAAATTGTGTCCCTGATATTTGTGTATTTCCAAAAATGAAAGCCAATTTTTTGCATGACGAAATCACATTTTCAGAAAAACCCTTTATTGCCATTGAAATTGTTTCTCCAACGCAATCAACCGATGAAATACTCCTCAAATTTGAAAGATACTTTTTTGCAGGTGTTCAATCATGTTGGTTAGTAATGCCAAGTTTAAAAGCAATAAGTGTGTATTCTAAAATTGGAGAATACGTTTTTTTTAATAATAATGATACATTAGTAGATACAGCTACTGGTATTCAGTTAAATTTGGGAGAAGTATTTAGTTAATAATATATCTTCCAAACCTATGCCAAAATCATAGAGCATTGATTATCAGTAATTTATGAATAATGCAAAATCAAAAAGTGTCCGAAAACGGACACTTTTTGTGCGTTAATGAACATCCACTATTAACCAATAACCAATAACTAATAACTAATTTCCCCTCTTTCCTTTTCTTTATAAAAAAAACTCCGTAATTTTGCAGTCTTTTCAAGAGAATACCGTGAAAAAAAGCGTCTTAAATACATTCAAAATTGATATATTTCATCTCGAAAACAAGCAACACCTGCATGAATTTGAAGGGAATGATAGTTTTTTTGAGCAACTCGAACAACAATTAATCTCCAAAGGGCATTTTAAAGCCACAGTGAGCTTAGACAAGTCCGAAACGATGATTCAGATGATTTACAAAATCGTTGGAAGCGTTGAGCTAACTTGTGATAGAAGCCTTGATTTATTTGATTTTCAAGTGAACATCACTCAGAAAATGATTCTAAAATTTTCTGATCATAACGAAGAAATTACAGATGAATTAGCATTGATTGACCGTAACTCACAGTATATCAACGTTGCACAAGACATTTTTGATTTTATTGGATTGCGAATTCCCATTAAAAAATTGCATCCACGATTCGTCAAAGAGGAAGTAACTTACGAAAGTTTGATGCAAAAATTTGAAGACGAATACGAAGAAGACGATTTAGATGATGACGATGATTTAGAGTTTGACGATGATAATGAAGCAGATTTTGAATTTGAAGACGATGAAATCTTAGAGGTTGAAGGAGAATTAGTTTATACAACGTTAAAAGATAGTGGAGGAGAAGTAAACAATACCAACGAAAAGCCTATCGACCCTCGCTGGGAGGCTTTGATGAAATTGAATAACAATTAGTAATAAATAACGAATCATAAATTTAAGGAAATAAAGAAATGGCACATCCTAAACGGAGAATTTCGACAACTCGCAGAGATAAAAGACGTTCACACGACTTTGGTACTCCAAAAACAATCACAACTGACCCAACCACTGGCGAAATTCATTTACGCCACCGTGCTCACGTATTTGAAGGAAACTTGATGTATAAAGGCAAAATGGTTGTTGAAGGATACGCAGTACAAGCGTAATTTTAGGTGTTAGTTTTTAGGTTTAAGGTGTTAGTTTTTAACTATCACCCAACCCCTGAAACCTAACACCTAATTTTTTTACGAAAAAATACTGATTAACACTTCATTAGTCGTTAAATTTGTGGTTAAATCGTTTAACCAGAAAACAAATTAATGAAGATAGGTATTGATGCAATGGGTGGAGATTTTGCCCCCAAAGTAATCGTAGAGGGAATTATTTTAGCAGCACAAGAATTACCTGCTGACGTTACCATCGTATTGATTGGTAAGGTTCAGGATATTCAACAAATACTTGATAATCAGTCTTTTAGGGGTACAAACATTGAAATCGTTGAAGCAAATGAGACTATTGATATGGGCGAACACCCCGTTAGAGCTTTGCAATCTAAACCCAATTCCAGCATCGGAGTTGGGTTTAAACTTTTAAAGACGGGCGAGATTGATGTCTTTGCTTCGGCAGGAAACACGGGGGCAATGATGGTAGGTTCTTTATTTTCCATCAAAACCATCGAAGGTGTTCAACGTCCACCTATTGCAGGATTTGCTCCACAAGTGGATGGAAATTTAGCGGTAATTTTGGATATTGGGGCAAATGCCGATGTGAAACCTGAAATGTTGGCTCAGTTTGGTGTTTTAGGATCTATTTATGCCAAAGCAACCATGAATATTGAATCGCCAAGAGTTGGGTTAATGAATATTGGGGAAGAGGAGGAAAAGGGTTCATTGATTGTTCAACAAGCCTATAAACTGATGAAAGATGATAAACGAATCAATTTTATTGGTAATATTGAGGGGAAAGATTTTTTCAGAGGAAAAGCCGATGTGATTGTAACGGATGGTTTTACTGGAAATATTATCTTAAAAATGGGCGAATCTCTCTACGGAATTATGAAGGAAAAAGGCATCAGAGATGAGTTTTTGGATAAAACAAATTACGAAGCCGTGGGTGGAAGCCCGATTATTGGCGTAAATGGAAACGTTGTCATCGCACACGGTTCGTCGTCGGCAACGGCGGCAAAAAATATGGTTCAACTTTGTCGCAAGATAGTTGAATCAGACTTATTGAAAAAAATTAAAGAAGCACTACGGTAGGTCTGAGGTCGTAGGTATGAGGTAAAAAATCGCATTTCTCTTAATTGGAGGACAATCCAAATTATTAAAAGTGAGAACGTTTTTCTTTTCAGTACCTCATACCTACGACCTCATACTTCATACCTCAGAAAATATTATGACCA
>JAYUOX010000141.1:0-4964 GCA_043760595.1 Cytophagales bacterium | reverse complement strand
ATATTCTTTCACTTTTTCAATATCAGCATCTCGCATATTACCTTGTTTAACGCCTTTTTTACCAATAATTTCTTCGATAGACACTGGTGTATAATTCAAGAAATCTTCCGCCAAAATATCCATTCCATGACGTTTTTCGGGTTCGATTAAGTAATGAGCCAACATCGTATCGTAGGTTTTGCCTTTCACTTCTACGCCAAATTGGGTCAAAACCATCAAATCATATTTGATATTTTGAGCAATTTTCTCAATTTTTTCATTCAAGAAAATGGGCTTAAATTCATCCACAATCGCCTGAGCCTCAGCCTGATTCGCTGGAACGGGAACATAATAACCCTCACCCTTCCGATAGGCAAATGACATTCCAACTAACTCCGCTTCGACGGCATCAACGCTGGTGGTTTCCGTATCAAAGCAAATACTATCTTGCAAACTCAAAAAATGAATTAAAGACTGGCGTAATTCGGGTGTGTTGATGAGATGATATTGATGGACGGTAGTGTGGATGGACGACAGCCCCCTAACCCCCAGAGGGGGAACTTCGGACTGCGAACCTTCTCCGTCTGTACTGAATATATTTAATTGTTTTTCTGGTGCTAAACTTCCAAACATATCCATTTGTCCCGATGACTGTGGAGTTGTGGCTCCCCTTCTGGGGGCGGGGGGGGCTGTCGTTCCCCCTCTGGGGGTTAGGGGGCTACTCTCTTCGCCTAAAAGTCTCCTTCTCAACGTCCTAAACTCCAATTCATCCAATAATGGCGAGAGTAATTCTTTATTTACCTCCGTCAATCTCAAATCTTCCTCCACGAAATCCACGGGAACTTCGAGCATGATGGTGGCTAATTCTTTCGATAAAATGCCCTGTGCGGCAAAATTGCGTACATTTTCTTGCTGTTTGCCTTTCAGTTTATCTGAATTCGCAATCAGATTTTCTACTGAACCGTATTCTTCAATGAGTTTTTGAGCGGTCTTTTCGCCAATGCCAGGAATACCAGGAATATTATCGGAAGCATCGCCCATTAATCCCAAAATATCAATCACTTTCATGACATCATCAATGCCCCATTTGGCACAGATTTCTTTCACGCCCATTACTTCCACGCCCTTCCCCATGTAGGCGGGTTTGTACATAAAAATGCGTTCCTCGACCAACTGACCGTAATCTTTATCGGGAGTCATCATAAAAATCTCCATGTCTTCATGTTCCCGAGCGGCAATTTTAGCAATCGTTCCAATCACGTCGTCCGCCTCATAGCCAGGCATAATGAGCATGGGAATATTCATGGCGGCACAAAGACGCTTAATATATGGAATGGCAATCGAAATATCTTCGGGTTGTTTTTCACGTTGAGCCTTGTAAGCCTCAAACTGAATATGGCGAAATGTTGGTTCGGGCGTATCGAAAGCCACGCCAATATGGGTAGGTTTTTCTTTGGAAATAACCTCCAAAAGGGTATTAGCAAAACCAAATACGGCACTGGTATTCATGCCCGTAGAGGAAATTCGAGGTGTTTTCTGGAAAGCGAAGTGGGCTCTGTAAATCAACGCCATTGCGTCGAGGAGGAATAATTTTTTCATTGATAGCTATGAGCTTTGAGCTATGAGCTTTGAGTTGTAAGCTATGAGTTATAAGCTATGAGTTTATTGTATTTTCCAGCCCATCGCTCAAAGCTCAAAGCTCAAAGCTCATGGCTAATTAATTAACGATTTTCAAAAATACGGAAAAGGCAGGGGATTTTTTAGGAAATGGGGATATTTAGGTTTTAAGTTTTGTTGAGATAAGGGAAATAAATATATCTGTGAAATTTTGGAACAGTTAATCAACGAATAAAATGAATTTACGATGGTCAAGTCTGAGTCGATTACAAAGGGGTAATTTTGCAGAAACTTTTGCAAAAATCTCTTTTATGATGGAACAATATGAAGTCTTTTCCACGGATGTTGATGAAAAAGGAGTTGATTTTGTTGCCAAATCTCTTGATGGAAAATATTATGAAGTTCAAGTAAAGTCTGTTATTGATAGAAATTATACATTTGTAGTAGAAGATAAGTTTTTTGAGGAGTTGTTAATTTGTTTGATTTTATTTGAGGATAATACCTTTCCTAAAATTTATTTGTTCAAAAAGAAAGACTGGAATGATGAAAACTATAGCTTGTTGAGATTGAACAAATTTGACAATGCTACACAAAAGGAATACGGTTTTCATTTATCAAAAAAATATGATGCTATTTTGGAGCAATTTAAATTCAGTGAGTACTTTAATGAGTTAAGAAAGTAAAATGATTGATTGATTTTTCGGGGTGAAATTCATATTTGTTTAACGTAGGTAGAGTTTTAAAAACTATCTACTTTCCGAAACCATCACCTCCCCTGCCCATTCACCAAAGCCTGAAAAAACTGGTCTAATTTGGGCATTACGATGATTTCTGTTCTTCGGTTTAGCTTTTTGTTTGGTTCTCCGCTTGCTGTCGTGGCGGTGGTTGTATATTCTTTGGGAGCGTATTCTGCCCGTCCGCCCGCTGTCATTCTATCGGGTAAAACGCCGTATTTTGTCTGTAATAATCGCACAATTGAAGTAGCACGTTTGGCACTCAAATCCCAATTATCTTTGATTCCCTCACCTGATGCGGGGGTAGCGTCTGTATGTCCTTCTACCAAAATATCTAAGTCAGGATGTCCGTTGAGGGCTTTTGCTATTTTTTCGAGCGTACCTTCTCCTTTTTGGCTTACGTTGGCGTTGTTGGAAGGAAAAAATATTTTATCCGAAACCGAAATACAAACCAATCCTTTGCGAGCTTTCACGCTCATATCTTCATCCGAAACATCATTCAACATTCTTTTGAGCGTAACGATGAATGACATATTGAGTGAATCTTTGCGTTGAATCGTAGCATTAATATTCTCAATGTACTGACTCTGTTCGTTAATCGTCTCCATTGACTTTCGCATACTATCTGCCCCTGCCTTACTCAGAAGGGTCAAATTGGTCATTCGGTCTAATAATTTTGAATTTGTTTTTTTCAAGAAATCAATTTGCTCGTCTAACCCTTTGATGTGCTTTGAACGAGTTTCTAATTCTTTATTTCGGAGTTTGGTAGCAGATTCGTAAGCGGTTAATTGCTTGTCTCTTTCTTTTAATTCGTTGCGAGCTTTCGCAAGATTATCTCGTGAAGCATTTTTGAAATTTGCGTATTCATCTTGTACTTCTATAAACGCCTTCTTACTTACGCACGAAGAAATGAGAAATGCAGATAAAATAAACAAAGTAATTCTGTTCATAACATTATGATTTTTGATGGGTTACGTCCGTTAGAACGTCATTAGCAGTCAGCTAAACTATACATTCACAAAAACCATGCAGTTTTTTAGGAATTTTGATAAAGATACATAAAAAGCGAAAAGCCCAAATGAATGATTTTCATTTGGGCTTTTCTTTGGGGGTTGGTTACTGGGAATTAGTTACTGGTTATTGGAAATTAGAGATATTGTGATTTACTAAATTACCTAATTTCCAGTAACCAATTACCTAATACCTATTTCTGCCCGTTTGCCAACATCTGGAAGAATTGGTCAAGTTTAGGCAGTACAATAATTTCTGTTCTACGGTTTACTCTACGCCCTGCATCGCTTGAATTGGGTAATTTTGGTACATATTCTGAACGCCCCCCTGCGGTCATACGCTCGGGTGAGATGCCAAATTTGCTTTGTAAAAGTCGTACTACCGAAGTAGCTCTTTTGGCGGACAAATCCCAATTATCAGTGAGGCAGATTGTGGTTATAGGTACGTTGTCAGTATGTCCTTCCACGAGAATATCCAATTCTTTATGGTCATTGACTACTCTCGAAACTTTTTCTAAAACTACCTCCGCCCGTGGGTTTATCAAAGCACTACCCGACTGGAAAAGCATTTTATCAGAAATCGAAATATAAACGACTCCTTTTTTTACCTCTACGGTTACGTCTTCATCATTAATATCCGCCAATGAGCGTTTTAGGGTCATTACCAGAGCCAAATTCAAAGAGTCTTTGCGTTGAACCGACGAGTTCAAATCTTTGATATATTTACTCTGGTCATTGAGGGTTTCTAAGGATTTTTTGATACTTTCAGCCCCCGATTTACTCACAATCGAAAGGTCAGACATTCTATCCAAAAGATTGGTATTGGTTTTTTTTAAATAATCAACTTGGTCTTCCAAGGCTTTATTCTGAGCTATCCACTGTTTTGATTTTGTGTCTAATTCATTGGTTCTTACTTTCAATTCTGATTCTAAGCTATTTTTTGATTTATCACAATCACGGAGTTCAGTTCTGACTTTATTCAAATTGTTTTCAGAACTTGCTTTAAAGGTTGAATATTCTGCCTGTGCTTCGGCTAATTTTTTCTTGCTCACGCAAGACGACATAATAAGGATTGATGAGGCAATTACCAGTATTTTTTTCATTGTGTATTTTGGATGTTGTTGTTTCTCTAACGATTTTTAATCAATAATCTTGCCTTATTTTTTTGGTTGAATCTTTTAAAATTTATTCCTTCCGTTGTAGATAATCCCATTTTCAACTAAAATGCCAAGACCTTTTCGGAAAAGCTATTAGATTTGTACTCCTCCTCCTGATTTTTATTTTTTCGTAAATTAGATTGATGTTATTGTCTTATTTGAGACTAAAATTAACGGAACAAACTACGCTAAATATTTGTTTGTATTTGAAATATAAGCGGTTCTACTATGATTTATACGGGACTGTCATCCCGACGCAGGAGGGAACTGATATTTTAGTCTTTCAAACGTATTTTTTGAGAGAATACAACAGTTCCCTCCTTCGGCGGGATGACGAATCCGTATAAATTATTGGAAGTATGTACTTATTAATGCAAAGTCAAAATTAATTGGATTCCCAACCCTACCAAGCGTTTTGAACGCTTGGTAGGGCTAATTTTATCTTAAAAATAAATCTGCATTAATAA
>JAYUOX010000140.1:0-14924 GCA_043760595.1 Cytophagales bacterium | reverse complement strand
TTGCTGCTCGTGATGCCGTAAGATTAGAGCGTCGTTTAGAATTAGCGTTGGAAGGACACCGTATTTTTGATTTACAAAGATGGGGGATTTACCAAACTGTTATGCCTAAATATCACGCAAGAGAGAAAGTGTTGATTAACGTATTCTCAGGAGTGGGTGCTGTTGAAGCAAAACATAATATGTTCCCATTGCCAAATACTGAGGTGCAACGTTCAGAAGGTGCATTGAAACAAAATCAAGGATTCTAATTATTGATTTTATCAGTAAAAAAGGGGGTAGGAATTTTCCTATCCCCTTTTTTATGTAAAAACTTTCGGAATTATAGACTTTAAGTCGCAAAACCCCTTACAAGGGTTCAAAACCTTTGTAAGGGGTAGTTTAGGACATGAAAATGGTTCTGAGACTTAATCTTTATAATTCCGAAAACTTTAATTTTGGTTAAACAATTTTTTCAAAAAAATATGTCACGATTACTACTATTTTTCTCTTTATTATTCCTATTTTCTTGTAAAAAAGAAAAGCAAACCACCACGGATGCAATTACGGCTTTTACGCAATTGGATAATGAAGAAATTGGAGTAAACTTTGAAAATAAGGTCGAAGACCAAGAAAATTTTAATATTCTATCCTTCCGAAACTATTATAACGGTGGCGGTGTAGCCATTGGCGATGTCAATAATGATGGCTTGAAAGATATTTATTTTACTGCTAATATGAGTGCTAATAAACTGTATCTCAATAAAGGAAAAGGAGATGGTTCATCATTAAAATTTGAAGATATTACCAACTCAGCGGGTGTGAAAGGCAAGAAGTCTTGGTGTACGGGTGTAACGATGGCGGATGTGAATGCTGATGGATTTTTGGATATATACGTATGCTACTCGGGAGGCGTATTGAAAGATAATAGAGAGAATGAACTTTATATCAATAACGGAGATGTGAAGTCTCCCAAATTTACGGAAAGTGCCAAAGAATATGGGCTGAATGATGCAGGAAGCACGACTCACGCTTCTTTTTTTGATTATGACTTAGACGGCGATTTGGATTGTTACGTCTTAAACGATAGCTACAAAGCCCCCGAAAGAATCATCTTAGATGCTCGTGGGAAGTTTGACCCAACCGCCGAGGGAGGCGATAGATTATACAGAAATGATAGCCCCCTAACCCCCAGAGGGGGAAAACAGAATGGAACGGGAAAAACTCCCCCTTCGGGGGTTAGGGGGGCTACTATATTTACTAATGTAACCGAAAAATCAGGGATTTTTTCGAGCAATGTGGGTTTTGGATTAGGGTTATCAGTCGGTGATGTCAATGGAGATTTTTATCCAGATATTTATGTTTCAAATGACTTCTGGGAACGTGATTATTTGTATATTAATCAGGGGGATGGGAACGGTTCGTCGCCACGATTCAAGGAGGTTTTACCCGATAAAATAGACTACACCTCTTTGGCAAGTATGGGTTCGGACATGGCGGATATTAACAACGATGGGCATTTGGATATTTTTAGTACTGATATGCTTCCGCCCGATAATTACCGCTTGAAGGCTGCCACAAAATTTGATGATTATTATTTGGGCGACCTCCGATTTAGGAATAGCTTTCACCATCAGATGGTTCAAAACTGTTTGCAAGTCAATAAAGGAGATGGGTCATTTCAAGAAACCGCCTTTTTCTCGGGCGTGGCGGCTACGGATTGGAGTTGGGGTGCATTGGTTTTTGATATGAATTTGGACGGTCAAAAAGATATTTTTGTGAGTAACGGAGTGTATAACGACATCACCGACTCAGATTTTGTGGATTTTATCGCTGACCCTAATGAAATAAAAAAAATAGTAGAAGAAAAAGGCAAGTACGATTTTAGAGATTTTGTTAAATTTTTACCCCATAACAAAAGAAAAAACTACGCCTTCATCAATCAAGGCAATCAAAACGGTAAAACCTTACATTTTGAAAACTTAGCCTCAAACCTCAATCTTGACCAAGAGGGTTATAGCAATGGCTCGGCGTATGGAGATTTGGATAATGACGGAGATTTCGATTTGGTGGTCAATAACGTCAATATGCCCGCTTTTATCTATCAGAACAATTCGGTAGAAGAAAAGAAAAATGCTTTTGTGAAATTTAAGTTGGAGGGGAGTGAAAAGAATAAATTTGGCATTGGTTCAACCGTGATAATTTATCAAAAAGGACAAGTCCAAATGGCTCACAGTATGGCTTCGAGAGGGTTTGAAAGTTCAGTAGATTCAGATATAATTTTTGGGCTTGGTAATAATCCAGTGATAGATTCGGTAAGAATCGTTTGGACGGATTTAAAAACCCAAGTCATCAAAAATATCAAAGGAAATACTACGCAAACGCTCAAATATAAAAATGCTACTGACATTTATAAACCTATAATTTTTCAACCCAAAAACACTTTCAACGAAATCAGTAATCAAACAATTACGGATGCTGTCCACGTTGAAAATAAATACATTGACTACGATTCTGACCGATTATTACCCCACGTATTATCTACGGAAGGACCAAAAATTATCAAAGGGGATGTCAATAAAGATGGGAAAGAGGATTTTATTTTGTTGGGAGCAAAAGAGAGTACGGACAAGTTGTTTTTGAATACTGGAGCTAAGTTTATCGAAAGTAAACAAAAGTTTTTTGCCGTTAAAAACCTATCAGATCACGTCTCAGGAGCATTATTTGATGCTGATAAAGATGGAGATTTAGATTTTTTAGTGGGCTCGGGAGGCAATGAATATCGTGGTGGAGTCAAAGCATTTGAAGCTATTTTTTATGAAAATAATGGAAAAGGGGACTTCACGAGACAGGACATGAAAGCACCACGAATCAAAGGGCAGATTGGTTGTATAAAACCCTGTGATTATGACAAAGACGGCGATATTGATTTATTCGTAGGTGGAAAGGCAGTCCCAGGTGGGTACGGACTTACGCCCCGTAGTTTCATTTTTCAGAACGATGGTACGGGTAATTTTTTGGATGTTACCAGCGAATTTACAGGACCGATTGGCATGGTAACGGATGCCGTTTGGACGGATGTCAATGATGATTCACTACCCGATTTGATGGTCGTGGGTGAGTGGATGCCCATTACGGTTTTTGTCAATGAAAATGGCGATTTTGGCAAACCATTAACCATTCCCAACAGTGAAGGCTGGTGGAATACCATCAAAGCAAGCGATATTGACAAGGACGGAGACATGGATTTTCTCTTGGGAAATTGGGGGCAAAATATGAAATTAAGTGCTTCGTTGGAAAAGCCCTTAAACTTGTACGTTTATGATTTTGACCAAAATAAAAGACCCGAAGTCGTGATGGAGTGGTTTACCCAAGAAGACAAAATTCCCTATCCATTTGCCAGTAAGGCCGATTTGACGGCTCAAATGCCTTCGCTCAAAAAGGTGAGTTTGAAGTATCAGGAGTTTGCCAAAAAGCAAGTGAAAGACCTTTTTGACAATACCCTTTTAGAGAAATCTTTGAAGAAAAGAGTTACCAATTTTTCTTCTTCGATGTTGATAAATAAAAAAGGAGATTTAGTTTTAGAACCACTCCAAGACGAAGCCCAAATGGCACCCATTTTTGCATTTGAAACGGGAGATTTTGATAATGACGGTATTTTGGACTATTTCGCAGGAGGAAATTTCTTCAAACTAAAACCCGAAATGGGCAGAAATGAGGCATTGCATGGAGGTTATTTCAAGGGAATGGGCAAAGGAAAATTCAACTATATTTCACCCCTAAAATCAAATATCAACGTAAAAGGAGAAGTCCGTGATGCTATTTGGATTGACAAAAAACTCATTGTGGCTCGGAATAATAATTCGGTGTTAATTTTTGGAAAGTAACACGGTAAATTTTTCATCAAAAAGGGGGGCAGTAACGCTACTGAACCCCTTTTTGATATAAAAATGTTCGCTACTTTATATTATCCAAATTGTAATGCAAACCACGATTTTCGTGTCTTGCTCGGGCATCTTTAATGACTAAATACGCTACATTAATCATATTTCGAAGTTCACAGACTTGCACGGAGATTTTCGACTGTTTGTACAATTCTTCGTGTTCAATATAAATCAGTTCCAGACGGTCATAAGCACGTTTTAAGCGTCTGTCCGTCCGTACAATTCCTACGTAATTGCTCATAATTGATTCCAATTCACGAGTCATTTCTGTTACCAAAACTAACTCTTCTGGGTGGGTCGTTCCGTCATCATTCCAATCAGGGATATTGATTGGTAAAACGTTGTTCTCAAAGGTTTCAATTGAAGCCACAAACGCCCGATGAGCATAGACGATTGCTTCGAGTAAAGAGTTGGAAGCCAGACGATTAGCTCCGTGTAAGCCCGTTGCCGAACATTCGCCCGCAGCGTATAAAAATCCAATATTTGTCTGCGAAAATTCATTGACTTTTACGCCCCCACACAGGTAATGTTGAGCAGGTACAACGGGTATCATATCCTTGCCAGTGATGTCCAAACCCAGGTTATCTTGGCAGTATTTATAAATCATCGGGAAGTGGTGTTTGAAGTCTTCGGATTCGAGGTGGCGAGTATCGAGATAGACGTGATCAACCCCATTTTTTTTCATTTCAGAGTCAATCGCCCGAGCCACAATATCACGTGGGGCGAGCGAAAGGCGTTCGTCATAACGCTCCATGAAAGTGGTTTCGTCAATATTTTTCAAGATTCCCCCGTGTCCACGAACAGCCTCAGAAATCAGGAATGAAGGTTTTTTGCCAGGTTGATACAGAGACGTTGGGTGAAACTGAATAAACTCCATTCCCTCCACCAGAGCTTTTGCTCGATATGCCATTGATATTCCATCGCCCGTGGCAATGGTTGGGTTGGTGGTACTTTGATAAACCTGCCCGATTCCCCCCGTTGCCAAGAGCGTAGTTTTGGCTAAAAATGTTTCGGTTTTGCCCGTCAGAGTATTAAAAACATACGCTCCAAAACACTTTTTGTCGGGTGTATCTTTCGTGAGTTTTTCGCCCAAATGATGCTGTGTAATCAAGTCCACCGCAAAATAATGCGTAAAGAAATCGACTGATTTATAGGCTTTTACAGTTTCTAACAGTGCCCTTTCTATTTCGTTGCCCGTGGAGTCTTTGTGGTGCAAAATCCGTTGGTCAGAATGTCCGCCTTCCTTCACCAAATCATACGTTCCATCGGGCTTTTTGTCAAAATTTGTTCCATAAGAAATTAGTTCTTTTAATCGCTCTGGGGCTTCTCTGACCACGATTTCGACGGCTTTTCTATCCGACAAAAAATCACCTGCTACCATCGTGTCATCGATATGTTTCTCGAAAGAATCCTCCTCTTTCCAGACCGTGGCGATGCCTCCTTGAGCGTATTTGGTATTGCTTTCTTCGGCAATCGTTTTGGTGATGATTGCAATTTTTATATTTTTACCTTGCTCCTGAAAATAGTTCGCAATTTTGGCAGTGTATGAAAGCCCTGCAATCCCAGAGCCAATCACTAAAAAGTCGTATTGGGGCATGATTCGTTATTTGTTATTAATTATTAAATAGTGATTAGTACTCAAAATGACTGATTATCAGCTATTTATAAAAAATAAAAACGTCGTTTAAATTTGACAGATTACTTAATATATTGTTTAGGGAAGTTCTCCAACCAATAATCTTAGGATAAAAATTATTCAGAAAACTTATTTGACTCCCATTCCTAATACAACTTAAACAACGTTTTTTTGTTGTAAACGACTGGTACTTTAAAATATATTGGTTCTACTATGATTTATACGGAAGATAACGTCGTGGAGGTTCAAAACCTCCACGACGCTGATAACTGAATAACCTTTGCGTATAAATCGTAGAATAACCAATATATTTTCCTTTCGTTATCTATTTTGTATAATCAACTCGAACATCACAAACACGTTATACAAATTTACCTTTACTGATTATTTTTTCAACTAAAATATGGCTCATCTTACAGCTTCCCAGCCTTCATTTTCGCTAATTCTTCCTCATATTTAAAAGTTAATCCTTTCAAATTTTGAGCTAATTTCAGGGCTTTTTCTTCGGCAATGATTGCTTCTGATTTGTTACCTATTTTGTAGAGAAGATGGGCGTGAGTATTCCAATAATCGGGTGTTTCGTCTATTTCGTTGGCTTTTTTTGACCATGTTACTGCCTTTTGGAGGATGGTTTTATCGCTTATATTTTTGTAAAATTCTTCTGCCAATCCGTCCAAATCCGAAGCAAAGTTGATGCTTGCATAACGACTGTGCAGTTTTTTCATAGCATCAAACCGCACCTTTCCGATTTTTACAGAATCTTGTTTTCCCGTTTTGTAAGGCATCATAAACTCCTGAAAATGAGCCGTATTCTGCTTTTTTAATTCTTCCTGCGAAACATTCATCAAGTATTTATCGGCTAAATTTTGGGCAGTTTCTAAGTACTTGGGCGTGTTGTTGGCACTTTTATAAAACTCCATTCGATAACGTTCATTCTGTCGTCCTGCTTCTATGGGATTAAGTTTTAGATTATAACTTGCCAGTCTCTCCAATAAGTCTAAATTCTTGGTTTTGAGGGCATTACGAAAATACTCCATCATGGTATTTGAGACCGTTTCAAGGGTCGAAATGCCGTATTTTTTGAAAGCATTTTGGTTTTGGAGAATTTCTATTGCCTTACCATTGAGCGTAAAAGTATTCTCAGCAAGGAGTTTTAGGGTCTTTTCGGAAATCTGTTCGGTAGGAGGAATGGCTAATAAATACTGTTCTATCAAATCCCGATTATCCATCACCATTGCATGGCGTTTGTTGATAAAATCTGCCATGAAAGCGACATCTCTTTTACCCGCCCGATATTGATTTTCGTAGTCTTCCAAACGTCCTTCTTTGTATTGATTCAAGGCATTATCTACCGATTTCATAAACTCGCCTGCGGGCATATATCCTGCATCGGTGAGGAGGATATTCTGATTTTTGTCCGCCCAAACCAAGTAAGGATACGCACTGACTTCGTAGCGTCTTGCCAAGTCAGGACCTTCGCCTTTTTCGGCATCAATTTTAAAATTAATGAAGTTGGCGTTCATTTTCTGGATGACCTCGGGTTTGGAGTAAACCTTTTGTTCCAAAAGTTTACAAGGTCCACACCAAGTCGTGAAAAAATCTATAAAAATGGGCTTATTTTGGGCTTTTGCCTTCGCCACGGTTTCCTTCCAAGTTCCCTTCTCGAAATTAATTTCTTGGGCTTGGGTGCTTAGGGTTGTGAGGAAAAGCAATATGGATGTGAAGGTTTTTTTCATAGAGAATATTTGAAATTACTGTAGCTCGAAGTGGCACTTCGAGAGTGGAGTCCGATTGTTAGAGACATCTCGAAGTGCCACTTCGAGCTACAGTAATTCATCCCCGCCATTTATCAATTTGCTTTGGAACAACATCAATCGCCCGCTCAATAACCTTGGGAGCGAGGGGTTTTACGATTGGATAAAGGTACGTATTTTGGGTTTCATTTTCTGGAAATTTTATACCGATAGAAGTCGTCAGCCAGATGAAAATACTAATCCCAAATGCCCACGTGAAGCCGCCCACAATTGCTCCTGCGAGCGAGTCAAAACTGCCAAAAACGGTATATCTGATGGATTTTCGCAAGGTCCAACCCAATTTATTTATCAAAAATACAATCGGGAAAAACACCGCTCCAAAACCAATATAAGGCACTAATTTTTCGGTCATACGATTACTCACATACGGCGAAATCCAGTCGCTTGCATACCCCAAAGCCCGAAAACCAATAATGACCGAAACCACAAAAGCGGCTATCGAAATGACCTCAATGATGATGCCCCGCTGATAGCCGATATATGCTCCCCAAAGCGTGGGAAGGAGTATGAAAATGTCGATTAGTTTCATGTAGTTATGAGGTATGAATTATGAGGTATGAGGTATAAAAGACCGTTTCATTTATACCTCATACCTCATAATTCATACCTAAGCTAAAAGTGCCTTCACCATTGCAGAGACCACTTTTCCGTCAGCCAAACCTGCTAATTCTTTGGTGGCTACGCCCATCATTTTACCCATGTCGGAGGGGGCAGATGCACCCACACGAGCTTTGATCTCTTCTAATTTTACCCGTAGTTCGTCTTCCGATAATTGTTTCGGTAAAAACTCTTCGATGATGGTCAGTTCCGTTTGTTCAACCACTGCCAAATCTGCTCGTCCTTGCGTAGTAAATATTTCTAATGAATCTCTGCGTTGTTTGGCGGCTTTGGTCAAAAGTTTCATTTCAACGTCTGCCGAAAGGTCTGCCCCTGTGTTTAAACCAGAGGTTTCTTCCAAAAGAATCAATGATTTGATGGCACGGAGCGTTCTGAGACGGTCTGTGTCTTTGGCACGCATGGCATCTTTTATGCCGTTGTCGATATTAGTTTTTAATGACATTTTAAAAAAGTTCTGAGTTTTGTGTACTGAGTTCTGAGTTTACCTTAACTTTGGCTATTCAGAGAACATTCATTTGGTTTTCTATGTTCAATTACAAAAGTAATAAAATCGTTATTGGTTATTGGGTATTGATTGTTAGTATTTTCAACTAACCCTAACCCTTAACTCCTAACACCTAAATAAAAATGACCAAATTAAGCGTAAACATCAACAAAATAGCCACCCTGCGTAATTCGAGGGGGCATGACAATCCCAACGTCGTAAAAGTAGCCTTGGACTGCGAACGTTTTGGGGCAGAAGGAATTACAGTACATCCTCGCCCTGACGAAAGACATATTCGTTACCGTGATGTCTTTGATTTGAAGGAAGTGATAACAACCGAATTTAATATTGAGGGCAATCCCTCTGAGAAGAAATTTGTGGAGTTAGTCCTTGCCAATCGTCCTACGCAAGTAACGCTTGTTCCTGATGTTCTGGGGGCGGTTACGTCCAATGCGGGTTGGGACACGCTCACGCACAAGAGCCTCTTACAAGACCTCATCGCTCAGTTCAAAGAGGCAGGCATCAGAACATCCATCTTCGTAGATGCTGACCCTCGCATGGTGGAAGGTGCCAAAGAAACAGGAACGGACAGGATAGAACTCTATACCGAACCTTACGCAGATAACTACTTAAAAAACAAAGAGTTAGCCATCAAAAACTTCATTATAGCTGCTCAAAAAGCCAACGAATTAGGTTTAGGAATCAATGCAGGACACGATTTGAACTTGGATAATTTGCGTTATTTTCAACAAAATATTCCTAATCTTTTGGAGGTTTCCATCGGTCATGCTTTGATTTGCGATGCCTTGTATTTGGGTTTGGAGAATGCCATTCAGTTGTATTTGCGGGAGACGAAATACGGGAAATAAAAGAGAAGATTTTAGGAGAAATATAAAAAACCTTATGGCGGTAAGGTCCCGATTTTCATTTACTTAGGCAACTTTTTGACGTTGCTTTTCGAGTGATTCCTGATAAGAGAATGTCCTCAACATTCCGATTTTGATTTTCTTTTTCAGGGCTGCGGTCTCAGACTTGTATGTGTTGTGACCTTTCAACAATTCTTCGGCGATATTCGCCACTAACAAATCGACAGAGTCTGATGTCAGGATAACTGGCACGTTTTTCATCGGCGGTAGTTTTTGGTGGTTAAAATAAAATAAATTAATATGATTACGAAGATAACTGTTCCTGTAATAACTTCATAATCAAGACGATAAGAGAACATTAAAGTCATTATTTATGTTCAAAGTTTCACCAAATATTTTCCTAAAGCCCCACCTTTCAACATCAAATCTAATTTATCAGGGACTTCTTCCAAAGTGACTTCGGTAGCTAACATTTCTAAATCAGTAGGTTTGTAATTTGTGGCTAATTTTTGCCAAATTTCTTTGCGTAAAATCATCGGACATTCGGCTGAATCTATCCCAAAAAGTGCGTTGCCTCGAAGAATAAAAGGTAAGACCGAAGTCGGCAAATCGGGTGAGGCTACCAAGCCACAAATGGCTGCCGAACCGCCGTAAATCATTGATTTTAAGGCTGTTGCTAAAATGTTTCCACCCACAACATCCACCACTCCTGCATAAATGGACTTCAACATCGGACGACCAGATTTATCGTCCAAATCCTCTCTCGACAGAATTTCACTTGCTCCGACTTTCCTTAAAAACTCGTGGGCTTCGGGTTTGCCCGTTACGGCGGTTACTTCAAATCCTAATTTTTTTAAGATTGCCACTGCCAAAATCCCTACGCCACCCGTTGAACCTGTTACTAAAACTTTGCCTTTTTCGGGAGATAATTCATTGTTAATCAAGGCATTAACACACATCGCTGCCGTAAATCCTGCCGTGCCATTTATCATTGCTTCACGCATGGACAAGCCCGCAGGCAAAGGCACAACCCAGCGAGCAGGTACACGGATAAACTCAGCTAATCCGCCCGAAGTATTCATGCCCAAATCATAACTCGTAACGATAACTTCGTCCCCAATTTTAAAATTAGATGACTCACTCATTTCTACGATTCCGACAGCATCAATACCAGGCGTGTGTGGGTAGTTTCGAGTAACGCCTTTGTTACCAATAGACGATAACGCATCTTTATAATTCAAGGCTGAATAATGCACCCGAACTAAGATTTCACCCGCTGGTAAATCTGAGATTTGACGTTGAATTATTGACTTAATGTATTGATTATCAGTACTTTCTGATATTTGAAGAGCTTTGAAAGAATGAGTTTTCATTGTTAAAAATTGTTAAATGATTTGTCTTGTTGAAATAAAAAAACGTGTTTTGGTTTTTAATCAAACTTATTCTAAAAACATGGAAAAAACTATTTTACTCGCTCTATTATTTTTAAACGGAATTATAGACTTTAAGTCGCAAGACCCCTCCCAAGGGTTCAAAACCCTTGGGAGGGATAATTTAGGACACGAAAATGGTTCTGCGACTTAATCACTATAATTCCGTAAATATTCGGAATCTATTTGGAAAGATTTTGAAGAAACGAGTGACCCCCTAAAACAAATTAAATCTAAGAAAAAAGGAAGGGTAGCTTTTGTTCCAGACGACGGAGGTGGTTCAAATTGTCAAAATTCATACCAAGCTAACGAAAATGTGCTTAATACTTCGTGGGCTCAATGGGGAGGATTCAATAATTTTTGCCCACCAGATCCTTGCGGACCTGTAAGTGGCTATTGTAGTAGAGTTCCTGCTGGATGCGGTGCCGTTTCTATGGCACAAATCATGTTTCGACATCAAAGACCAGTAGAATTTAATTACACCAACATGACATCTGCTACAAATGATCCTTTTGGATGTAATTTTAATGCAGGACAAATTGAGATTGCACGACTTATAAAATATGCAGGAGACAAAGCTGGAAGCACGCCTATCACTACAACTACACCTTGGACTTTCAGTAGTTGTTCAACAAGTACTGCAACTTTTCCTTGGGTAATTCCATCTGCATTTTCGGATGCTGGCTATAGTTCGGGGGGTAATAGTCAGGACTATGTGTTTTATAATAATGTGATTATTGACTTATTACAAGGCTTCCCTATTATTATATCTGGAACAAAAGGATGGGTTGGCAATTTTAGTGATTGGCATATTTGGGTTGCAGATGGTGTTAGAACTTGGACAATATCAGGAGAAGGAGGACAATGTTGGACAGGGGGTCAAATACACTTCAATATGGGGTGGGGTGGACAACAGAATAATTGGTACTATGCCCCTTATAGTATGGGCTACGACACACAAGTAAAATCAATAACAAACATACGTCCATGACAAAACAATTTTCCATTACCGTAACTATCATTTTATTCTTAACTGGTTGTTGTACAACTGATTATGTAACGCATATACCTCAATACGTTGTCATTAAAAGTTACGGAGGATTTAATCTTACAAGGCTTAACTTACAAGACCAACAAGAAAATTTGATGATTGTCAGTGAAAAATTAGAAGCAAGAACTATTATTGACAAAGGTGATACGCTTTGTTTAATAAAACCTTATTATGGTTTAATGAATGGGGGCTTTAATCCCGCAATCAAGGTTCTTTTAGTCAATAAAATATTGAACAGAACTGATACTCTCCGAGTAAAATTCTCTTTAAAAAAGGTTGATAATTGTAATGAATACCCAGTTATGGATGAGGCAACACTTAATGGAAGAAAGGGTGTTACAAGAACTATCCCTGGACTTTATGGAGATGTTATTGAATTAAAATATAAATAATAAATGCCCTGTGATAGTTTCAGAGGGCATCTTTACTATCTCTTCCCCATATGGTGCAAGTGTTCTTCTGCTCATAGTTCAAGTTTGCAACTTGGACAGTCCCTCAGCAGTCTGTCAGAATTGGTCTAAGAATGAAGTAAGAATGAGTAACCAGTACGAGGCTGTCCAAGTCACAGACTTGAACTATTGAAGATGGGTCTGCTTGGTGGCGTGATGGGGCAGATCGTGGATGGAATTATTTAATTGGCTCTGGAACACCAGCATCATATACGGTTTGTTCGCAGGCTCTTAATCAACAAGGATTCAATGACTGTATGAATTCAGCTTGTCAGGGAGGGGCTTGCAACGGCTCAAATGCTTATCCCATTTATATGTCTTGCCAACAACAACATACTTATACCCAATGTTATACTTACTTCTCCTCAGTTAATGGACAGAGTGATGCTTTCATCAAAGTACCTTCGCAACAAGGATTTAGCTCTACTTGGTCAAACAATGCGGTCAAAATAGAAGCACAAGGGGTGAATCATTTGGAAATGAAGAAACATGATACAATGAGAGATATTTATACCGATATTTTTAATGGTATCAACGTAAATCCTTTTTTCTCAACTCCAATAAGATGAAATATATAATTTTAATTTTTAGTATGGTTTTTACTTTTGCTTGTAAAAAAACAGAAGAAACCATTTATGATTCAACTGGGGTAGCTACTAAGCTATCCCATTTATGGAATACTTCTATTACTGATGATGGGGGTTTAACCCCTGTTGTATTAGGTTTAGGTATTACAGATATAAATGGAAATGTATTAGTGGGAGGAGGTAATAAAAGAGGAGACAGAAAAATATTAAAATTAAATTCAGAAGATGGCAATGTGTTATGGTCATGGAATGACATTCAATCATTGAAATTAGATCCAAATATAAAAGATGCCATTTACATTGATAGAGAAGCATATTTTATCAGTAATAGTAATATGTATTTTAATTATGGGTCAAGTTCATATTGCCTTAATTTACATAATGGTAGTACAGTATGGAAGTATAAAACAGACCTAAATAATTTCAGTATAAATGCAGGGATTGATAATTATTATTTTTCAAGTAATTTTGACTATTTTAATAATAATGACGAAAAATTATATGTTGGAAGCATTCAGCCTTATAAAAAGGAAGAGATGTTGTTAACACCAAGTTATACTTCGGCAGGTTTTCCTGATGCTTTTTGGAAATTAGGAAGAATTACTCAAATCGCTACTTTTAAAAAGGATGGAGATATTTTTGTGACTTTTTCAGTAAGCAACCCCATTGCGAATGACGAACCAAATAATGCAATAGCAATTACTGAACTAAACTTGTACAATTTTTCTCAAAAAAAATGGGTTTATCAAAAGGTTGCAATAAATTCTAATAAAGAAACCTCAGGGTGCGGTTTTTTAACATTTAAAGAGGGGAAAATATATTTTGCATCTTCCAAAGCAATTCATTGTAACGATGCCATGACAGGAAAAGAAATTTGGCGATCAAATATAGGTACATTTTCATTTTTCTCCTCAATGGCTATCGAAAACGGTAGATTTTATGCTGCCTGTGAAGACCGTTTTCTGTATTGTTTAGACATAAACACAGGGCAAGTTTTATGGAAAGAACAAAATACAGGTACGTGTTCGCCCATAAGTTATTTGAATGGCGTTTTGTATTATTTGGGTGGGGGAGATGGCAAACTCCACGCCGTCGATGCTGATACAGGTAAACACTTATGGAAATTAAATTCTCCTGATATAACCAAAAACTCAGGTGCTTTTTTTTATGGTTTATGTGCGGCTGTGCCTGGCAAAAATGGACAAAAAGGTAGAGTAATTGGCACTACGGGGCTAAATGCGTATTGTTTTGAGGCAATTAGATGAAATACAAGATGAAAATTAGTTCAAAAGTTTTGATAAGTTTTAGTTTCATAATCAATGGATTTTTGATTGGTTGTGAAGGATGTACCTGTCCGCCTGATATGAAATTGGGAGATGTAAAAATGGTAAATGCTTCTTTTTTTTCATTAAAAGGTGGTGAAACCTTGAAATATGTCAATGACAAAAAGGAAGTAATTACTTTGACTGACTCATCTGAAAAACAAATTGAGAACAAAATCATTGTTGAAAGTCTTTGTGCAAAACCCCCAATTTCCGCTCAATTTAGTTACTATTCTGGTACACCTTCATACAGTTTGAGGTATGTAAACACCCCAGAAAATCTAAGATTAGCGTTTTCTTTTAGAACAATAAATACCCAACAATTACCCAAAGATACGGTTTTATACGATTTTTTGAGTGTAGAGGTTCGTTCAATGGGGAAAGGTATCAATTTAGGTATATTGGTCTCTGATAGAGGAAATCGTAAGACCATAGAACCCTCAAAGTTGAAAATCTTTGAAAATATAAAAATGATTGATACTGTTCTTAACGGTAAAAAGTATGAGCGTGTTTTTTATAACAATACCGATAAATCTATTCTTTATGCTGAGAAAATAGGATTAATTTCGTTTATACATAAAAATGAAAGATGGTACTTACAAAACTAAATCACCTTTATTATGAACAAAAATATATTCGTAATTGCCTTATTAAGTAGTCATTCAAATTTAAACGACGTTTTAAATTCTGTAAAATGTTTGATTTCACCAAAGTCAATTTTGAATTTTGAACCTACTTGATTCATAA
>JAYUOX010000139.1:0-4997 GCA_043760595.1 Cytophagales bacterium | reverse complement strand
CCGTTGGCGTACAGAATCTTTGGGAATAATCTGGACAGTTTGAGAATTGTGGCGGGGCAAATTGAAAAGATTGTAGCTGACCAAACAGGTACAATTTATGTAGAAAACCCCTTAAAAGTACAACCAACCGACTTTCGGACGATTATTAACCGTGAAAAAGCGGGACTTTTGGGCGTGAATATTTCGGATATTGACCGTGTGGTTCGCTTGGGATTGGCGGGTTTAAACGTGGGAACTTTCAGAGAGGAAGGGCAAACGGACGACTACAATATCAACGTTTCCATCCCACGAAGCAATATAAAACAAGATTTGAGTGTATTTTCTAATTTGTACGTCAATAATGTTTTAGGAACGGCAATTCCGTTGAAACAATTAGTAGAAATCAAGTTTGAAACGTCTCCAACCCAGATTCGACATTTTAATAAGGAACGGTTCGTTACAATTACCGCCTTTTTGAAGTCAGGATTCAATACATCAGTTGTCAATCAAGAACTCATCAAAAAGTTAGATAAGTTCAAATTTTCAAAGGGTTTTTCGTATAAAGTGGCGGGTGAGGCAGAAAATGCAGAAAAATCTTTTGGTGGCTTGGGGGTAATCATCTTAATAACTGTCTTCGGAATGGTTGCCATCTTAATTTTGGAATTTGGTAATTTCAAATCCACCTTAATTGTGCTTTCAGTGATTCCATTGGGCATTGTGGGAGCAATTTTAGGATTGTTGATTGCAGGAGAAACCTTGGGTTTTACGTCCATCATTGGGTTTATTGCTCTGATAGGAATTGAGATAAAAAACTCCCTCCTTTTGGTAGATTTCACCAACCAATTACGAGAAGAAGGCATGGGACTTGACGAAGCAATCCACGAAGCGGGCGAAGTTAGATTTGTTCCAATTTTATTGACATCATTTACCGCAATTGGAGGATTAATTCCATTGGTTTTGGAATATTCGGATTTGTATTCGCCCTTAGCCATTGTGTTGATTGGCGGTATCATAAGTTCGACTTTATTGGCTCGTTTAGTTACACCCGTGATGTATAAATTATTGCCACCGAAGATAGTGGGCAGAGATTAGATTTTAGAGATTAGATTTCAAGAAAATTGACAATTTATCACTAAAACAGATTCTGAAAAATCTTAGAATAGTTAAATTATCTTAAAATTGAAACGTATTTTATATTTAGTGATGATTATAAAAATATAACCTTTTAAAGACACTAATTTTGAATTATTGTCGTTTAATCATTCACAACATTGTTAAACCTTTAAATTATCAAAGCAATGAAATTCAACACCAGTACACTGACACAATTTTTATCACGGAATTTTTATATAAATCCGAGATTGATAGCACCCCAAAAACGCTTTTATGCTGACTTGGGAATGAACTCTTTGGAGTTTTTGGAGGTAGTCGTTTATTTAGAGAACACGTATGGAATCACTTTGCCAGACAATGAGATAGATAAAATTCAGACAATCAGACAGTTATCTGAATTGATGGAAGCAAATTTGGAAACGGCAGAGGCGTAATAAGTAGTCGTTAAGTCGTAAGCGAACGTCGCTCGGTCATAAGTTGTTAAGTTAAAAGTACTTATAAGTTTCTGATTATTAGTTAGTTATAGATGTTTTTTAATTCAAATAACAAAAGCTATTTCTTAACCAATATACTGAGACAATAAAATAGTAGCTTATTAAGTTAGGGCTTGGACAATTTGTTCAAGCCTTTTTTGTGGAATAAGTAATTTATGTTTAATAATTGGCACTTTTATTCTGGTAACTCGTTGATTTTAAGACGAGTATCGTCCAGCCGATAACTGACAGCTAATTGCCTACAGCTAATTATCAATTCAGAACCATCTTTGGAAAACGATACATTTGCGAATCATAAACCATCAATTGGTCGATTTCCATCTCAAAGTATTTGTATAAAGGCGAGCGTTTGAGGTGCTTGTGAATCCCCTCTTTATCCTTGGCATTCATCGTTATCCACCCACGACCAACCTCTGCCGAGATGGCATAAGAATCAATTACTCCCTTCAAAATTAGTTCGTTAATGATTATTCTATGTTTAGGAACAAGGTCCATAAACTCTTCATCAATACTAAAAAAGACACTCACCTGATACTTGTACATATTTCGTTTGTTAAGTTATGGTAAATATACCAACAAACAATTAACAAAAAAATTGCTTTGACGGTTCTTGTTTTCAAATATCTAATTTTTCTACTACCTTTGTACCACAATCACAAAAAGGGGTGCCTCATAACAACGGGCTGAGATTATACCCATTGAACCTGATGCAGTATAATGCTGTCGAAGGGAATTTTGTCAATCACACAAAATTGTAATGGTTTCTGTATGTTAAATCTGAAGGATTTGACTCCTTATCTTTCTTGAACTCAAATTCAAGCAATGAAAACTTATCGTTTACTCATCATTTTTTTGCTCATGGCTCAAAGCTCATCGCTCATCGCTCAGTTTACTATTTCTGGAAAAATCACGGATGCTGAATCTGGAAAAACGCTCTCGGGAACAACCGTAATTTTAGAAAATTCTACTCGTGGTACGGTCTCCAATCAGCAAGGAATTTACAATCTAAAAAACTTAAAATCAAGTACTTACGTACTTAAAATCAGTTATTTAGGTTTTGAAAAAATTACTAAAAACATTGATTTACAGAAAGATGAAACGCTTGATTTTAGTCTGCAAAAAACGACTTTCGTAGCCGATGAAGTAGTCGTAAATGCTACCCGTGCCAACAAAAATTCGGCAATGGCTTACTCCAATGTTTCCAAGGACGACATCCAAAAACAAAACCTTGGGCAGGATATTCCACAACTTTTAAACTTCACGCCCTCGTTGGTAACGACCTCCGATGCTGGGGCGGGCGTGGGCTATACAGGCATACGAATCAGAGGTACGGATGCAACCCGAATTAACGTAACCATCAACGGAATACCCCTCAACGATGCTGAATCTCAGGGCGTTTATTGGGTCAATATGCCCGATATGGCGAGTTCGGCAAATTCTATCCAAATTCAACGGGGTGTGGGGACTTCCACCAATGGGGCAGGGGCTTTTGGCGGTACGGTCAATCTCTCTACCAATGAATTTAGAAAAGAATCCTATGTAGAATTAAACAACTCATTCGGATCATTTAACACTTGGAAAAATACAATTAAGGTTGGTTCTGGTTTATTGAAAAATAAATTCACGATTGATGGACGTTTATCAAGAGTTTCCTCGGATGGATATGTGGATAGAGCCTCTTCTAATCTGAAATCATTTTATTTGTCTGGGGCGTACTTTGGTAAAAAATCATTTGTTCGTATGAATGTATTTTCTGGAAAAGAAATCACCTATCAAGCATGGGAAGGCGTACCCGAAAACTTATTACAAACTAACCGTACTTTCAATCTTTATACCTACGAAAATCAAACGGATAATTATCGTCAAGATCACTACCAATTGCTCTCTTCGCACATTTTATCTTCTGATTGGACCTTAAACTTCAACTTGCATTTCACGCATGGCGAAGGTTATTACGAACAATTTAAAGAAGCTGATAAGTTTTCTAAATACGGTTTACCCAATGTTATAAACGGTACTACGACCCTAAAAAAGAGTGATTTTATCCGTAGAAAATGGTTAGACAATAATTTCTATGGAACAACTTTCTCGTTTGATTATCAAGGAAAAGATAAAATTACGGCAAATATTGGTGGTGGATTAAACCAATATGAAGGGCTACATTTTGGCGAAATTATCTCCGTAAAAGATGCTCCAAAAGTACCTTTGGGCTATCGTTGGTATGAGAATAATGCAATGAAAACCGATTTTAATTTATACGGAAAAATCAATTATCAATTATCCGAAAAATTCAATGCCTTCGCAGATTTACAAGTCAGAACGGTGAATTATGATATGAAAGGAGTTGCGGACAAACTGCAAGATATTTCGCAAAATTCAAGCTATACTTTCTTCAATCCGAAATTAGGTTTGACCTACCAAATGGCTGAAAACTCAACGATTTACGGTTCATTCAGCGTAGGAAATAAAGAACCAAACCGTTCTGATTTTGTGGATAATGCTCCCAAAGCTCCTTTGGCTGAAAACTTGAATGATATTGAAGTAGGTTTCAAGACTCAAAAATCTAATGTTGCTTTTTCAATAAATGGTTATTTGATGAACTACATAAACCAGTTAGTTCTCACGGGTAAAGTCAATGACGTGGGCGAAGCTATCCGTATCAATGCACCCGAAAGTTACCGTATGGGTGTAGAAATTGAAGCGGGTATTCAGTTAGCCAAAACCTTGAAAATCAATGCAAACGCAACATTTTCAGACAATAAAATCAAGAATTTTACGGAGACAATTGTGAATTATGATGGCGGAGACAATGCCGAAATCAAGTACGCCAAAACGGATATTTCTTTTTCACCCAATACCATTATTGGCTCACAGGTTTTATATAATCCACTCAAAAATTTAGAGTTTGGCTTTTTGTCTAAATACGTAGGAAAACAATATTTGGATAACACAACCAACGAAAACCGTAAGCTAAACCCTTATTTTACCAATGATTTAAGAGCCATTTATACGCTAAAAGGAAAGACCTTGAAAGAAGTAAATTTCAGCCTTTTAGTGAACAATCTGTTCAATACTTTATACGAATCTAATGGGTATTCGTACAGCTATATTTCTGATAAACAGACCATTACCGAAAATTTCTATTACCCACAGGCAGGAACAAACTTCATGTTTGGGGTTAATTTGAAGTTTTAGGTTTCATTATTTTCTGACTGTTTTTACCGTAGGGGCGTATCGCATACGCCCATTTCATCCGAGAGGGCGTATGCGATACCCATGCTGTCAACTTAAGGTTTTTAACTGTTTCACAAATCGGTTAATTCCCCGTTTCAACGCTGGCAGGATTCAAAACCCTGCCAGCGTTAATCGGACAAATTTCTTAAGTTGACAGCATTGGTATCGCATACGCCC